>DAOUPV010000038.1 GCA_030625965.1 Clostridia bacterium | reverse complement strand
AATCTGTTCCTTCAAGGCGATATTCAGACTGGTGTTGTCCGCCATCAGCTTTTCTTGTTGCTTTCTTATATCAGCCAATGTTTTCCTGTATTCCGCAATCTCATTCCTGAGCTTGATATTCTCATTGATTGATTCTTCAAGATCTATTTCCTTGATAAGCTCTTCATACTGTTTCAGAATATCCTTCTGATTCTTCCGAAGATCATCTACTCTATCCCGTATTTCCATCTTTCGTCATCCTTTCGTGGTGAAACCAGCATCAGGGGGAATTACTCCCGGGCTTATGCTTTCATTCCTATTCTCTGTCAGTGGATCATCGTCATTTGAACAGGTTTCCATAATTATATGTTTCTTCAATCCTATCATAATTTCTTCTATCCTGAACTACTTGACACCCAAAATAATTAACCTTCAGGAAAATCTACTCAAAATCACCGGAACAACCACCAACCGGCCAGAAGCTCACTGACATAAGCTGTTATTGTACGACAACGAGCCCCGTAGCGCTGAAATATTGGAAACCTCCAAATATCAAAAATGGCGCAACCGGTTCTCTTCCAGTTGCACCATCTAAATGTCGCATATTGATCTATTTCACTTCCAACCTTCGCACACGTCATGTGAGCAAAGAAGCGTAGAGGAGGATAGTTCTCGTCCATTCTATTAAACCAAGTTAGCGGATAACTCATTCACCAATTGATATCAATACTTGATCTTATATCCTTATTATTTCATTTGTAAGTAGGCAAATCAGCACAATCACTTCATTGCTGCCAATAGTGTTTGAAAAAGGCTACGAATACTCCTAGCATCACACCCAAGACCAAACCAATGGCCAGGTTCATGCCATTCTTCGGTCCAACTTTTTGCATGTTGATTTCCGGACTGCTGACCACAGAAACCATATTCTTGGTAGCTGTCAATTGGCCGTCATACAAGTCTTCTGCAGATAGAGTTTCTTCGTACTGAGCAATCCCAAGTAGCTCCGCATCCAATTCCTGATGGTCTCGCACTGCTTCCGCCAACTGCTTTTCTAGATTGATTTTGGTCATCTCCAGATTGGCAATCATGTCAAGGATCTTCAGATAGGTCGGATTAAGTTCCTGACTTACGATGGTATCTCCACCCAAATCAGTTATGTCCATACCTTCTTCTGCGGTCAACCACAATGAAAATTCCGCCTGGCTTAGCAACGCGCTCTTAAGATCAAACGTCATCGGTGCCTGTTCTAACAATTCCCTGGTCTTTTGCATCTGAATATCATTGTCTTCAATAGCATTATTCAGCTCTTTAATCGAATCTGCCGTAGTATGCAAAAAGTGCTGCGAGAGCATTTTCCTGTGCAATACTTCTACTATCTCCAAATAGCTGTCAACGCTCGCACTGGCTAATTCGTATGCTTCTTCCGGTGAACCACCACTGGCAGTCAACCTGAAAGAGTTGGTGTCTTTCAATGATTCTGTATTTATACTATCTAGATAATTTTGGCGGGTCAGATCTCCTCCAAGTTCCTGCAACGTGCGTTGAATCACTTGAGGATTATCCACTAGTTCGGTGTACTCTCTGACCTCCCGGATAAGCATGGCATATGACCCGTAGGGTGTATCCAGCTCTTCTTCCAGGTTCAGTGTGATGAGCGCTCCGCTCTCGTAGGTGGGTGATAGGACAAGAAAAGTAAAAATGGAGGCGCATAATAGCACGCCCATGCTTATCAAACCGATTAATTTCTTTTCCTTAAGCAAAACTTGGATTAATTCCTTTATGCTGATCTCGTCTTCAATATATGGTCCTTCGGGTGTCATAGTACCTCTTTTCTGGATATAGTCTCATGTTCAAAATTTTCATTCTCATGCGATTCTAATTTTATCTCATGCCTGCCTCTTTGTAAATAATATCCCTCATTTTCTTTCAGTAAAATTATGTATTGCGGTGTTAATGTAGGCTACTGTATTTCACCAGCAGATATCCTTATTATCTCTCATTTCATATCGGTGCAATAATGCGGATCTCAGCTTCCGCTACTACATTTCAAATGATTACAATAACACCTCCTACAAAATACTCGACGTACTTTCAAATCAGATAGTTCCCTGTTGACCAACATGTTTCTCTAAAACTAGCACAACCATGACACTCTAAAAAGTACGCATGGGATAATCTTCCCATGCGTACCACAAATCATATTCTTCTATGACACCCTTATCTAAGTAAGATGCCTTTTAATATAGTCTTCACATTCCACCATGCTGTATTGTTCCAATGTCTGTTTCACTAGATTGATGCGTCCGGCACCCACAGACAGTTCCTTGACACCGCATCCCACCAAGAAGGGTATCCAATCCTTCTCCGCAGCCATCTCACCGCAGACACCTACCCAGGTATCCTGTGCCGTACAGGCATCACAGATCATCTTGATGGCCCGTAGCACCGCCGAATTGCCGTAATCGTAATAGGCTTGCATCTTGGGATTTGTACGATCCACCGCCAACATATACTGGGTAAGATCGTTGGTCCCGATGCTGACAAAATCCACTATATCCAGCCAATCAGGCAAACTGACCACACTGGCCGGTGTCTCGGCCATGATGCCGATTTCCATTCTATCGTCGAAAGGTATATCTTCACTTCTCAGCTCATCTTTGACCGCTTCCACCAGTTCCCTGGAGCGGATGATTTCCTCTCTAGAGATAATCATGGGAAGCATCAGGCGCACGTTTCCATAATGGCTAGCCCGCAATATTGCCCGTATCTGAGTCTTGAAGAGTTCCATCTCATTGAGGCAGATGCGAATAGCCCGATATCCCATGAAGGGATTATCTTCTTTAGGCAGATCCAGACATGAAGCCTGCTTGTCGCCGCCTGCATCCAGCGTCCGGATGATCACCGAAGCCGGAGCCATGCGTTCCACAACCTGCCTGTATGAACGAAACTGTTCTTCTTCACTTGGCAGTACTGCCGACTGCATATAGAGAAACTCGGTCCGAAACAGGCCGATACCATCTGCCTTGTTTTCCAAAGCTGCTCCCACTTCCTCCGCGGACACGATATTGGCCGCCAGCTCGATCCTGACGCCGTCCTTGGTCCTTGCCTCCATATCCCTATAGCGGAGCAATCTGGTCTTTTCATTTTCAACTTCCGCAAGCTTCTGAGCGTATTCCTGGTATTCTTCCGAACTCAAATCGCCCAGCACCTCTGCACTCCCAATATCCAGCACCAATCGTTCCTCCCCGGTGAATGTCTCTAAGGCCTCTGGTACTTGAATTAAGAGCGGCAGATCAAATGCTTTGGCCAATATGGAGGCATGGGAGGTTCTGGCACCTTGTTCCACCAGAAAGCCCACCACCCGGTTCTTCTTGGCGCTGAGCACCATGGCCGGGTAGAGCTCCGTGCAGGCAACGATGACGTCCTTATCCCCATACGCTTCCTCCGCCTCTCCAGACAAGAGCTTCAGCAGGCGGCTACGCAGATCCTTCAGATCCAGCGAGCGCTGCTGCCAATATGCATCTTCCATCTGCTCAAAGACCAGGATGGTCTCCTCGAATCCCTGGTAGACGGCAGATTCCACGTTGCTCAAATCTTTTTCAATGCGCTCGTTTATGCCTGAGAGGATGGCCGGGTCATCCAGGAATTCCTGCTGCACCGCGATGATTTCCGCTTCTTGGACCCGGCCATCCTCATTCAGTTCTTCTTTTAGTTTGCCCAATGCCGCATCGGCCTGCGTTTTGGCAGAAAGGAACCGTTCGCTATGTTCCCGGACCTGCCGTTCATCTATACGGTATTCCGGAACACGCTCTCCTTGTTTTTCAATCCGCAAGCAGCCGATCGCCAGTTCACCGGATATGCCGGTTCCCTTCAAAATGGTCGCCATGAGAGGCCTCCTTTATTCCTGTTCTCCGAATCGATCATCTACCATCTCACCCAGGGTATCCAGAGTCTGCAGTTCCTGCTCTTCGTTATCGCCCTGCACCTTTACCCGTATGGTATCCTGGGCATGAACGCCTAGCTGCATCACACCGGTGATGCTGGTGGCATCCACTTCCTTTTCGCCCTTGGTTACCGTAATCTTGCCGCCCATCTTTTTGCAGTGCTGCACAAACCTGGCTGCCGGTCTGGCGTGGAGTCCGATCGCGTTGATAATCGTGTATTCTCTTTGCATCATAACCTCACCTAATCCATGGTAACTACAACCCGGAAACGTCCCGGCTTGATCGCTGATTCATAGGCTTCTTGGATCTCCGCCAAGGGGAATGTCGTATCCACATAGTGGCCCACATCTATAATCCCTGCATTGATCATCTTGGTAGCCCGTAAGAAATCCTTAGATCCGGGATTTACCGCACCGGTAAGTCTGATCTGGGAATAGTGGATCTGGTTGGGGCTAAGAGACAGTGGGGTATCCGGATGGAAGGATCCATAGAGCACGACCCGTCCCATTTTGGTGACCATTTGAACACTGTCTTCCGCCAGTTTGGAAATGGCCGGCGTGCAGATGACAACCTCGGCACCGCTTCCGTCCGTAAAGTCTTTGACAAATGATACCATATCTGTTGCCATGGGGTCCAGCGTCTGGCTGGCACCGAGATCCATGGCCATCTTGCGTCTGGCTTCGTCCACTTCGACCACCAGCACCCTGGCTCCTTTAAGCAGGGCCAGCTGCAGATGCAGCAGTCCCATGATGCCCGCACCGATTACGACCACGGTATCGCCCAGGTCGATTTCGGCCTGGTCGATACTGTGGATCACGCAGGCCAGCGGCTCCGCAAGAGCCCCGATCTCATATGGCAATTCCTCATGCAGAGGAAACAGCATATCCGGTTTGACCAGGAAATATTCCGCCAATCCGCCGATGCCTTCCATCTCCTTGACCTGACGTCCGGCTTTGCCGATCTCGGTACACATGGTGTCTTCTCCCATGTGGCAGAAATCGCACTGCCCGCATCTGGTGATGGTACGTACCGCCACCTTCTTGCCTACGCTCCATTTGGCCAAAACACCTTCGCCGACTTCGGCGATCTCACCGGCCACTTCATGTCCACCCAGGTAGGGCATGGGGAACTGCTTGACGCCGGAAAAAGCCCGCTGCTCAAAGGTGCATAAGGCGCAGGCCCGAATTCTAATCAATACCTCGCCCTTGCCGGGCACAGGTTTTTCAATTTCTACCATTTTCGCTTCTTTTACTTCCAGGATGGCTCCCGCTTTCATAGTTTCCATAGAACCCTCCTACTCGAATTCTTTCATTGCTTCGTCAACGGAAGCGTCTTCATGAACCACCTTGGCGATAGCCCTGCAGTAAGCACCCGGATTCTCATGTTTCCAGATGGAACGGCCGATGGCCACACCGGAACCGCCTACATCCAGACTGTCGCGGATGGCCGTCAAGAGCTCGCGCTCTGCGCCGCCGCCCGGTCCGCCCAGAATGACTACCGGCACGTAGCATCCGTCTACCAGTTTCTTGAAGCTTTCCTTGTCACCAGTGTACTGGGTCTTCACGATGTCTGCGCCATACTCAGCACCCACACGGGACACGAAGGTCAGACGCTCAGGCGTCCACTCGCTGCTGTCCCAACCCATGGGTAGCATCTCGGCACAGACCGGAACATTCCACTCTTCGCCCTGGGCGATGAAATTCTCCAGCTGCTTCATGGAATTGTCTTCATCGGGTGATCCGGGGAATCCCATGCAGACTACGCCTTCGGCACCCAGACGGAGCGCTTCTTTGACTTCTAGCAGGTCCTTGGTATATAGGCCGGCCGGGCCGATCATGGTCGGTCCGCCGTCCACACGCACGATGGTAGCTACCTGGCCGATCTCACGTGAAAAGTTCTTTTGAATCCCGTAGGTGCAGATCAATGCATCGATGCCGTTCTCCCTGGCTTCCTTAATGATCTTGCCCGTATCGTTCAGGGCAGGCAATACTTCCAAGCCCGTTCCGTGGTCCATGGCCAGGATGAATGTCCTGCCGTCTTCTTTGAAAATTCTGTTCATTCTAGTTTTCATTGTTAGTCCTCCTTATATTGAAAAAGCATATTTTAAACAGCTTGGCTGTCAGTTCTCAATCTGATGTTCTTACACTACTCTGGCAATAACGTTTACTCCTAGCTCCCAATATCTAAAACCTAAACTCCGATAGAATCACATTCTTTAAAGGGGGATCCAAACCCGGAAAATCCGGGTTTGGATCTGATATTTACAGAATACCTAGGAAGGTACCGATAATAGCAACCACAATGATGGCGCCCATCAGGAAGATGGGGCTCTTACCGCGATCCAGCAGCTTGTATAGACCTACAGTCAATAGAAGCGGCAACATTTTGGGCATGATGGCATCGAACACATTGGCCTGTAAGTCGATAGCAGTCTGTCCCACGTTGATTACGGCCACGGTGCTGAAGTTTACGAACTCGCCGATCAGGGCGCCGATAACGGCACATCCCAGGACACCGGCAGCCGCAATGATCTCATTCAACCGCCCGTCGCTCAGCATGTGCTCTACGGCATCCTTACCAGTATAGTAACCGCGCATCCACATGTTGTAGGCGACGCTGATGAGCACGACCGGGCAGACGAGCAGGAAGAACAGCGGTCCGAAGACACTGCCGTCCACACCGAAACTGATACCGATGGCTAACAGCAAGGGAATGATGGTACCCTGGGTCAGTGTATCGCCCAGTCCGGCCAGCGGTCCCATAAGACCGGTCTTAACCGAGGTGATGGCCTCATCACTGATGTCCGCGCCATTGGCTTTCTTCTCCTCCATGGCGATGACGATACCATGAATGATGGCGCCCCAGTTGGGTGCAGTGTTAAAGAATACCAGATGTCTCTGCAGCGCCTTGATGGTGTCTTCCTTGGTGTCATAGAGCTTACGGATGATGGGTCCCATGGCGTGGGCAAAAGCACCGGCCTGGAGACGCTCGTAGTTGTAGTTGGCATGTGAGAAGAACTGCCAGGTCCAGAAGGCTCTTCGTAGTTCTTTTTTTGTAATTTGTTTATCCTGTTTAGACAATGCCTTCTCCTCCTTCGCTTTTCTTCATGAACTGCATGCTGATAGTTGCCATGATCACACCGAATACGGCAACGCCGATGATGTCCAGACCCAAGTAGGCTACCAAAGCAAAACCAACCAAGAAATAAGGAATGGTGCTTTTCTTCAGGATACTACGCAGGTTAAGCGCGATACCTAATGCTGGCAACATGCCGCCGGCTACGATCAAGGCGTGCAGTACGTTGTCACCGACAAAGGCGATGGCAGTGGATACCAGATCAGGACCATAGATAGCTGCGACGAGTACAGCCGGGACTTTAATTACGAATAAAAGAATTTGGCCGGGAAGCCAGTTCATCAGGCCGACTTTGGCAATGTCACCCTTCGCGGCAAATTTGTCTGCCCAGTGAACGAAGATAGAGTCAACACTCATTCTGGTGAACCAGACGACGGTACCTAGAAGACCCAGGGGAACTGCCAATGCCAATGCGGCATTCACATCCAGGCCGGCTGCCAATGCGAGTCCGGTGCCCAGATAACCCGCCAGAGCCATATCTCCTGGCATAGTGCCTCCGGCTGTGATGTGACCAAGATAAATCAGGTTCATGGTTGCGCCGATGATGGTGCCTTCTACCGGCATACCCAAAACCAGACCGGTTAAGAATCCTGCGACCAAGGGTCTTTGCAGAACGTAGTAACCTTCCCCGAAAGGCCAGGGGCTGTCAGAAAGATAATACAATAGTGCGATGGCTATTGCTTGCCATAATTCCATAATACTGCCTCCTTATTTTATTACTTTCGACAAGGGTATACCCTTGTCGTCAGGTACGATTCTAAACTCGATCTTCACGCCCTCCTGGGCCAAAGACCGAAGTGTTTCCTTTTCCTCTTCCGAGGCCGAAATGTTCTTGTAGAGCTTCTTCCTGCCCGGTCCGGCACCCATGCCGCCCACGTTCAGGTTCTCCATGGTCACACCCTTCTCCGTCAGCTTGGCTGCGGTCTGGGGTACCTTCATCAGGACGATGCTCGGTTTTTCATCCGCAATCTCCTGGATGGCTTTGGCCCCGTCCTCGATGGAGAAGATATCCACCTCCATACCTTTGGGAGCTGCCATCTTCATGACCTTGCACATGAACTCGTCTTTGACCACCTGGTCGTCCACGATGTAGATCCGCTCCGCCTTGGTGGTCTTGGACCAGGCGGTCATGACCTGCCCGTGTATCAGCCGGTCGTCAATGCGAAATAGCTTAATATTCATCTTTTCCTCCCATCAAGCTTCACTCAGATACTTCTTAAGATCCACTATGCCGTCCTTGCCGACCTGGATGCATTTCTCCGTCAATTCTTCTGTCGTGTCCGCGTCCTGTCCCATGAAAGCCTCCAAGAGCATCGGCAAGTTGATCCCGGTAACGCATGAGCAATCATGGTCCCTAAGAGCCAGGGCCGCCGAGCTGCTGGTGGATCCACCCAGCACGTCGGTGAATACCACCACGCCCTGCCCCTGCTCCAATTCTTTGGCAGAAAGAGCAATCTGCTCTTTCAGTTCATCCACTGAATCACCAAGCGTGATCCCGATGCTCTTGTATCTCTGCTGCTTCCCTAAGATGAGTTCCGCCGATTCAATAAGCGCACTTCCGAACCCGCCATGCGTAATAACTAGAAAACCAATCATATGTCTTATTTGTCCCCCTTTCCCAAGATTTTAAAATATATTTGATTTCACCCTTATATATATGCAAGAAGCGTGCCAACTTTTCGTATCAATATCTGTATCCAAATCTCGATTCACAGTCTTCCAATAAAGCAAAATAAATGGCGCGATAGGATTCCTGCCGCACCATAAAGGTCATTTGCCCCGTTCGTCTGTCCACACGAGCATTATCACGCACACATAATGATACTCTTCATAATTAATCTCGATACTATCTCATCCATTCTTCATCTTAGCCAGAAATCATATCAGTTTCAGGCAATTCCAGGATGCAGACGCAAGACGCTCAGAACTCCACTCTTAGCCGTCCCAGCCCATAGGTAGCATCTCTGAACAGACCGGCACCTGCCATTCTTCACCTTGCGCGATGAAATCCTGTAACCGCATCATCGAGTGGTCCCCATCAGGCAAGCAGAAATTTAGCTATCATAAAAATCCTGTTTGCAATCTTGGCAACAAACAACATAGGATAATAACCCTATTCTTTAATCAATAGTGCATCCGTTGACTTCCAAGATAAAAATACTTTACCGCCGATTTCCCAAATCTTGTCACTCTTTCCATATACTGATGTCAATATCTGTTCATTTTTTGATATAGCAACACGATAATAGGTTACTTCTCCCAAATAAGTTATATAGTCGATCTCTCCTTCAATGCAATTAACTTCAGAACATTTTTCAGGTTCATCAGCAATCACAATGTTTTCAGGTCTAATCAATACATTTGCATTGCCAAAATATTGATCTTCATTCTCTATTTTCACCTTTTGTCCAGATTCCAAGATAAAGACATTTGGATCCTTCTCGTCTTTTTCAATTCTGCCATTCAATAAATTGGACTTGCCAATGAAATCTGCCGCAAATTTCGAAGTCGGTTGTCCGTATATTTCCTCCGGGGTACCAATCTGCAGCACTTTCCCATCCTTCATAATAACTATGCGATCACAAATACTTAAAGCTTCTTCCTGGTCGTGCGTTACGAACACAGATGTAATACCTAAGCTCTTCTGGATTCTTTTAATATGATCCCTTGTTTCTACTCTAAGCTTTGCATCAAGATTGCATAATGGTTCATCCAACAGAAGAACCTCCGGCTTCATCACCAAACCACGAGCCAGCGCAATTCGCTGTTGCTGCCCTCCAGAAAGCTGACTAACAGATCGCTCCTCAATCCCCTGGAGATCAATAACCTCTAAGATTTCTTTAACGTCCTTGCGAATTTGTTCCATAGGTAATTTTTTGACTTTCAGACCGAATGCAATATTTTCGAAAACACTTAAATGTGGAAATAGCGCATAGTTTTGAAACACCAAAGAAGTAGGCCTTTTTTCCGGTGGCATAAGGGTTACATCTTTGCCTCCCATATATATAGAGCCTTGATTCGGCTCTAAGAATCCAGACATTACGCGAAGCAATGTTGTTTTTCCACATCCACTGGGTCCTAGAAGCCCAATCAATTCACCTTTCTCAATCTCTATGGACACATCATCTACCGCCAATACGTCACCATAGTATTTTGTTATATTTTTAATATCCACCTTTGACATTTTAAGCCCCCTAACATATCTTGTTTTATTTAATACTGAATTTTTCCAAACCAAATACTTTGCCAATGAGAAGTAATGCCGTAACGGACATCAATATAAGCAGACTGGATACTGCCGTTACGGTGGGATCCAATCCATATTCTAACTGAGAAAAAATTCTTACAGGCAAAGTAATCGTTCTGCCTCCAGTAATGAATATGCTTACCGTCGTCTCATCGAAAGACACGATAAATGAGAAGATTCCTGCTACTATTAATCCCGGCTTAATGATAGGCAATGTTATTTTTCTTAAAGTATAAAAAGCGCTCGCCCCTAAATCTCTAGCCGCCTCTTCAATAGACAAATCAAAACCAACCAAACTTGCGGAAACCGTCCTGACTACATAGGCCGTAGTCAAAACAAGATGGGCTACCATCAAACCTTGGAACGTAGCCACCCATTGCATATACGCCAGAAAACGTAGCAATGCTATTCCTACAATAACCGCGGGCAATGATAACGGTGAAAGAAAAATAGAACGCATTAATTCTTTTCCTCTAAAATCATAGCGCGCCAATGCCAACGAAGCCAAAGTTCCTACACTTAGAGAAATAACTACTGAAATAAGTGCTAACTTCAGGCTTAAAAAGAACGATTTTACATATTCTGTTCTTTCTAATAATCCTGCATACCAACGAAGTGAAAAACCTGTCGGCGGAAAAGTTATAATACTTGATTCAGAGAAAGAACTTAATATAACTAAAGGCAAAGGTAGAACAATAAATAATACAATAATAACCTTCCAACTTCTCAGAAGGAATTTTCCAATAGTTTGTACGAATCCTTCAAAAGATTCTGCAAATTTTATTTTTCTTGCATTTCTAGAAATAATCCGAGCAATACTAGCTCTCCAATTATATAAGCCATCTCCTATTTTCCTTTTTACTAATCTCACTCCAGATGTTTTACTTTTTCCATCTATATTTTTTGTTATCCCTACTACGTTTTTGCTCATCGTAGCTTTGGAGTAAAGCGTTATCATGATCGTGCTAAAGAAAAGCAGCACGAACGAGGCAGCCGCCGCAAACGGCCAATTTATCAGTTGCATTGCTTGCTGGTAAATCAGCATGGTAATTACCATCACCTTGCCGCCGCCCAGCAAACGAGGTGTGACAAAAGAACTAAAACTTAATAGAAAAACAAAAAGACTTCCAGCCACAATTCCAGGCATACTTAATGGAAAAATCACTTTCCAAAAAGCTCCCATCCTTGAGCACCCCAAATCTCTAGCAGCTTCTTCAAGTGAAAAATCAATATTTCCTAAAATACCGCTTATTGATAAAATCATGTACGGCATAAATACTTGCGTAAGTCCTACGACAATACCAAGTTCACCAGGAATGAATTTTATAGGTGCTATATTAAAAAGACCTAATAGTTGATTTATCGGACCATGTTTTCCTAAAATGATCATTAGTCCCAGAGTCCTGGCTACCACATTCGTTAAGAGTGGGGTAAGTACAACAGCCAATAGAATCGTTTTAATTTTTTCAGAACTTTTCGAAATCATCATAGCCACAGGGTAACCCAATATTAGAGATAGAATACTAGTTAGCAAAGCAATTTTAAAAGTTCTAAATATAATCTTGGCATAATAAGGATCCATAAAGTTGATATAGTTATCAAGGGTTACCTCTTTAACCATAATCCCGCTACCGGAAACCCCTTGGTAAAAGCTGACAACAAATAACATAATCAGCGGAATGAAAAAACCGATAGTAAGAATAATCATTCCCGGTGACAACAGAAATGCGGGTATGAGTTTCTTTTTATTGTGAATGATTTTAGATAGCATTATCATATCCTCCTAGAAAGATATTGGAGGAAAGCGTAAGCTTTCCTCCGATATAACATATTTCTAAACAACACTTATTCAATAATTTCTCTATTCCAACGATCAGCCAACTCTGTAACCTGTTCACTAATGGCCTTACTATCCAACATTAGTAACTGTCCTACTTCTTCTTCACCATACGGCATTTTAGCTGCAAGTTCTTCATCAAGAACTGCAGTTTTGTTTGTAGGAGCATAATACAATTCTTTGGCATACGCTTCTTGAGTAGCTTGTCCCAAATGAATATTGATAAAGATTTCTGCTAAATCCGCATTTTTTGAATTAACAGGAATAGCTGCTGAATTTACAGCTAAAGGTGCTCCCTCTTCTGGAAGTACGAAGCCAACTGGGCCACCCTCATCTTGATACTTGTATACATAACCATGGATTTGTGGAGCAAACCAAATATCTCCTTCTTTGAATCCTAAATTGGTTTCGTCAACGCCTGACAGTATTGATGGAAATGGTTTTAGCGCTTTCAAAGCTTCAAAACCAGGATCCATGTTAGATTCGTCTCCACCATGAACTCTTGCTGCCATAGCTAAAAATGCAGTTCCTTGAGTTCCTGGGAAAACAAATGGCGCTACTTTTCCTGCATACTCGGGTTTCCATAAATCTGCCCATGCTGTAGGAGCTGTTTCCACCATATCAGTGTTATACATAATTCCGATAGACATGAAAGCTACTCCATATGCACCTGGGGTTTTTGCTTGCTCATACAAATTGGCATACTCAGGAACTCCATCCGGATTCGGCTCAGTAATAACACCATCTGCCGCCGCCTGAACTGTTTGATCTAATCCAATATAGATCACATCCATAGTTGGATTGTCTTTTTCAGCATAGAGTCGGGCAAAACGGTCGCTACTTCCACCAAGAACCAACTCTACAGTTGCACCCGTTTCTTCTTCAAACGGTCCAATGATATTGTTTCTGATCAAATCTTCTTGAGGTCCACCCCAAACACCAACGACCAAGGTACGGCCTTCACCAATCTTTTCTGCAGGCACTGCAGGCTCTTCTGCAGCTGCTGCAAGTTCTTCTGCAGGTTCTTCTGCGTTGTTGCAACCAACTACTGAAAAAGCAAGCATAAAGACTAGCAGCATAGCAAGTACTTTCTTTGTGGTATTCTTCATTCTCATCCTCCTTAAACGCTTATGCAAAAATCAAACAACTCTATCTGAGTATAGTGATCTGCTTCACCACTATACAAAAATATTCAGGTTCTTCCTTCTGCTGTGCTTTGGATATTAATTGATTCCACCCATAAACTTTTATTATTATTGAATGTTTTTAAGTGTATGAAATGAATCTTTTAAAATAGGATAAAGGTCTTTGTATATTTCATAAAGGTCATTATATTTCGATTGAAAAGATATATCCGGCTCTATCACTTTGTCTATTCCAATCCAGTGGGAAACCAGTGCGTCTCTGTCTCCATTCCAATCAGCTAATGCACATATTAAAGCCGCGCCTAATGCTCCAGCGTCTAATTCTTTCATTTTAAAATAAGTTTTCCCTGTGATATTCGCTTTGATCTGCAGCCAGGCGAGATTGTTTGCGCCGCCACCGACAGCTCTAACTTCATTTCCAACGTGTCGATTTCCCAATGATTCTAGATTTTGTCTTAAAGAAAAAGCAACGCCTTCTAAAATTGATACCCATATATCCCTATGATTGGTTTCCTCTGTCATACCGAAGAATACACCCGAAACTTTTTCATCCCATATAGGACTTCTTTCTCCCATAAGATACGGAAGAAAGATTATTCCGCTAGGAGTAATCTTTTTCCCCTTGGATAATTCTTCAAATACATTTTTCTCTTCGCATATTTTTCTCCACCATTTTACTGATCCCCCGCTATAGGAAACGCTTCTCATCATCAAAGACAATCCGGTCAGCATATGCAAGTTTTCATTTTCCTCTTCATCGACAGTAAAGGATATGCAGGTAGAAGTCCCCGTGCCCTCTACAACGTCCCCGGGGGTTATTCCCCCAGCTCCTACTACTTCACAGTAAGCATCAATCCCGCCTCCATATATGGGGATCCCATCAGCCAATTCACAGTCCCTACTAAACTTCGTTGAAGTTTCACTCACAATTTCTGTAGATTCCACAATTTCTGGAAATATATGATTCGGCAATCCAGTCTTTTCAAATTCCCAACAGTTTTCATCTCTTTTAAAAAACGGAATTGTTGAGGCTGCTGATCTATCAATCACCCTGCTTCCACACAAAAGATATATTAAGTAATCCTTTGGATAGAGTACTGTATTCCCTATATCAAACAGTGAAGGTTGATTCTTGTAATACCAAAGAACTTTTGCTTCATAAGATGTGGCGTCTTTAATGAATTCAGGAAATCTCTCACGTAAAAATAGTGCCTCTTCCTGCGCTCTTTTGTCCTGCCACGTAATAATATCTGTTAAAGGTCTACCTTGCTTATCTATAAAGACAATGCTCGGACCATGTCCGCAAATACCGATTCCTCTGATTTCGCAATCAACATTTTTTGTAATCCGTTTTATCAGATTTAGAACAGCCCTTTCCACCATAGACACAGGATGTTGGCATTCATTTTCAATAAAAGGATATTCCTCTTTATCTTTAAATCTCTTCGTCCCATCCGTTAAAATTGCTTTTACACTACTGGTTCCTATATCAATCCCCAAGTACAAAGATATCTCACCTCTTCCTTCTAATTATGATTTCCTATCGCATATGGCTTTGTTCATGCTGATATCTATCGCTACGATATACACCTTCAGCATTTTCTAGAGGGCTAATATTCAAATGAAATGTAATATATTTAACAATTAGTATGTTGTTGCCAAATGCTTTGTTTTTTATTTCATAGTGCACTAGCGCTCAATGAATAATTCAGGTTAAATATTTTTGCCCACAACATTATATGATGCAAGAAGCGTGCCAACTTTTTGTATCAATAACTGTATCTGCTCCCCCGGCCGCAACACCCCAAAAAACATAAATAAAAGGCGCGGCAGGTATCCTGCCGCGCCATAAAGGCCTTTTCCTTCATATTTCTATTCATCCGAGCGCCCCAAAACACACATAGCAACACACTCCGTCAGCTGGTCCAGCGTCATGCTATAAACTCGCCGTCTAGCCCGCAACTATATCAGTTTCCAGCAGTTCCAGGATGTAAGCCAGCTCATTGTCAGGGATCTCAAGCCCGTAGGTATCTTCCATGGTCACCATGGCCCGTTTCAACTCCTCGTACAATCTCCTGTTCCGCCCGATGATTTCATCTACTTCATTGCAAGGTAGTACGTTGCCTTTGAAGAGCCGCTCAATCATGCAACCGCAGTGGATGATGAACCTTAGGTAGGTCCCTTCGCTCAGCTGGGTCCCGAAGGCCCGAGTCAAGGTGCCTGCTACGTACTTCAACAGTTCTAATACTTTGCCGGAATCGGCAAAGTTCAGAAAGCGGCGCAAGGTAACCAGAGCCACTTCATCGCGGAATAGGAGGCTTTCCATCATCTCGGTATCCGCGGCTTCGCCGTCCAGCAACCGTTGCAGTTTGCTCAGCCCGTTGCCACAGATTATCTCCTCGAAGGAGATGACTGGCACGTTCAGTTGCAGATTCCGGCTGCTGACCACCCCCAGGACCAATTCGGGAGAAAACCCCAGATCCATGCTGGTATCGATGCGTCGTACGGCCACCGTCTTTACGTCAGAGGCCCTGAGTACGTCCAGGGTGTTGAACCAACGGCAGAGTTTCCTGCCTTCCCTGAGTCCTCCAGCCGCTTCTACCATGAGTACTCTCTCCTTGCCGGATACCCCGTAGACGATATCTTCGTTCAGGGGCCAGGTCATGGTTTCAAGTTCTAGGATGGTCTGATCAAGCGTCTGGTGGATCATCAGGAGCCTGCGCATGGCTTCGACCACCATGCCGGTTCCCATACCGGTCACGGCTTTCACCAGCACCCCGGTGCGCGCGGTCATAATCTGGGCGAAAATTACATATTCGGCCTGGTCGACCAAGAGCAGTACGCCCCGGTCCTTGTTTTCGGCCATAACGGCGCTCTCCAAAGCATCGAGCAGGTCCCTCTGGCTTGTGTGTCCGCTGGCGCATACCGCTGCGCCCATCCGGACACCAAAATGCTCCGCAGCCTGCTCCAATGTCTCATCTGCTACATGCTCTCCCTGGGCCAGGAGCACCAAACCCACGGAGGCCTTGTCTTCTGCTTCTTTTACCTTGTATATATACTTCAGCAGCATGGCAACCAGTTTGATGTTCTCTTCTTCCAGATGTTCCGGCAGGTTCTGGTTCAATACCGAGATGATGTATCTGGCTTTTTCCAATTCCTCTACGCTGAAGATGATGGATTCCAGATAGGGGTAGAGTTTCTCTTCCTTCAAGTTGGCATGGCGGAGGAAGCTCAGATGTACACCCAACACGAAGAGGATCTCCGAGGCATTCTTCAGGCCGAATTTTTCTTTGGCCAATCCCAGACTCAGCTCTACTGCCTGCAGGAGGTCCGGGGCGAAGATGTTTTGCAAGTCCCTCTCACTGTATCCTTCATAGTTCAGCTGCTTGAAAAAGTCCGAGAATACCTCCCTGATCTTGGCGGCGGCATCTTCAGCACCACTGATGCCGTTACTGAACTGGCGGTTCTTGAAGTATTGGTCCAGCCTGCCATAGACCTTGGCCAATGATTGTTCGTATTTTGATAGAAGATGGCTGATTTCCTGACTGGGTTCCACCAGGAGCGCCGTATCGAAGACACCCTTAGCCCGTTCGAGCTCAGCCCTATCCTGGCTCACCAAACTCGCCACCATGTTATCCGGCAGATCCTCCATGAGGATCTTGATATTCTTGGTCCTGCGCCGCCGATGGTCCAGATAACCCTTGGCGCAGCATAACTGGATATCTCCCTTCAGCTGTCCGATGTTACCGGGGCAGGAATAGGCCAGAAAAGCCTGCAGTACTTCCCGGCTGATCTGGATGGGCAGTCCGGTCTTCTGGGATTCTGCCTGAAAGAATCCCCTCACGATATCCAGCCGCTCTTTCATGGTCCGCTGGCTTATGGGCGGGATATTTATCTCTACCGGCAGTCTGCGCAAGAAGGTCTGCAGCAGATAGTCTTCCGGTTTCTCGGTGGTGGCGGCAATCATGAAGACCTTGGCCTTCCTATTCATACTACTCTCACCCAGCCTTCTGTATACTCCCTTATCCAATAGATAGAAGAGCATCTCCTGACCTTCATGGGGCAGCCGGTGTACCTCGTCCAACAGCAACACGCCGCCGTCCGCCCGGTCGATGACCCCGGGCTTGTCCTGATCCGCTCCGGTAAAGGCGCCCTTTACATATCCGAAGAGCTGACTCAAGAGCAGTTGCTGGTTGCTGGCATAGTCGGCGCAGTTGAACGCCACAAAGGCCCCATCGGCTTCGATGGTGCCTGTCTCAAGCGCAAATGCATACATTTTTTCGGCAAA
Organism: Clostridia bacterium; assembly: GCA_030625965.1. GTDB lineage: Bacteria > Bacillota > TC1 > TC1 > UBA5767 > UBA5767. The sequence goes on along the minus strand of DAOUPV010000038.1, from coordinate 3,925 downwards.
GACGGTCTTGCCCACCCCGGTGGGCCCAGTCAGAATAGTATTCAGACCCTGCGGTGGATACATTACAGCGGCCTTGGCCATCTCCACCTGTTTCTTCAGACTGTCCTTGGCGCCCAGCACACTATCCAGAGACTTGGCCTGGACATACCACTCCCGTTCTCTGCCATCTGCAGCACCCCCAACATTCAAAGCGCTGATCTTATCCGTACCCAGCTTCATGAGCATGGTTTCCCGATGCAGAAACCTCACCGGCTTGCCCTTCTGTTTCAGCAGCACGCCTTCTTTGCATAACGCATTCAAATCCCTGCTGGAATTATTCCGTAATGCGCCCACGGCCTCGGCTACTTCTTCGGTGGTCAGTCCGGCTCTCAGTCCGTATCCCTCCGGATCCAGTCCTAGGGAATATTCTTGTACCATCTGTTCGATCTGTTTTTTTCTCCCCATGCTTTGTGCCCCCTTGCATACTAAATATCATTGTAGCACTCAAATGGGAAAGCATAAAGATACACTCGTATAGGTTAACCGGAAAGAACATAAAAAACACGCAGATGCACTGATATCTATCGATACTGATGCATCCGCGTGTAACCATTCTTATGTTATTTTCTACAATGCATCAAAACAGTCTTCTATCTGCTGAGCCGAGGCACTATCCTACCTTGGCTGTTAAGAACGTTTTGTTGAGCGCTACTGGTTTCATGATTCACCTGGAGTCCTGAACTAACCGCTTCCGGCTAGAATCTGACAGCTGAACTTCACATTACTTAAAGAATTTACGCACAGCTGTTAACACTAACGTTATCATCTAGATATGTTTTGATTGATTCAACATCCTTATTAACCTGAGCTTTTACTTCTTCGATACTATTGAATTTAACTACGCCTCTTATGTAGGCATGAAGCTCAAGTGTAATGATCCTACCGTATAAATCACCTGAAAAGGCAAGTAAGAACGCTTCTATTGTAACGTAACTATAATCATCAACGGATGGACGCTTGCCAATATTTGTAAGGCCTTTAACTTCTCTGCCGTCTATATCGGAAATTGTTCCGTAAACGCCGTGTGCAGGCATTTGTTTGTGCGGTTTATAACCAATATTAGCTGTAGGCATTCCCACGGTTCTGCCAAGAGCCTTGCCGTGCATGACCTCGCCCATAATCAAATATGGATATCCCAGAAGCTTGTTTGCCTTTTTAAGAGACCCTTCTGCAATTTCACCTATGATGCGTTCAGATGTTACCGGTTCTTCATCGAAACATACGGTATCGCATTCAACCAGTTCAAATCCATATTCTTTTGAACATTTACGTAATTCTTCTATGTTGCTATCTTCTTTTCCTGTTACGATAACCTTCGCCCCAAGCTGATCTACCAGAACATCCTTGATGAAGCTTTCAACAGGTACATCCTTATTTCCCGCATCAATCTTATATGAAATCAGTACCTCTGGTCCATTATCGTTAAGCAGATGTTGCTTCTCCAATTGAGTTGAAAGTATCTTTTTATCCTTTAACAATTCATCGTCATAATCAAAAGCTACGATAACAGAAATCATATCCTGCTTTGATATTCCAACCATTCTATTTATTACTGATCGATGCCCCAAGTGAACACCATCGAAGCCGCCAAATGCAACACAAGTATTATTCATGCTAAAATCGTTCTGCTCAATATGCTTCATATCAATTTTCCTTTTCATGTCTTGGTTAGTTACTCTTAGGGTTTCTGCCATGCAGGCCAGCTACATGGCAGATTCCCGAACAGTATGTCAATGTAAAGGTATTTCTCTAACTGATTGCTCTAAATTATGCTTTCTTCTCTTCTTGTAGCATGCTTTCTTCTTTTCTGGTTCCCAGGAAATATATAGCCAAACCGATCAAGAAATAGCCGCCCGTCCATGCCCAGAGTGTTCCGCCGCCTGAGATGATTCCAGGGATGTAAGCGGCAATGATTACGATGAAAGTAACTATGGGAAGAGCATCTCCGCCCGGTGCCCTGAATACGTTTTCTGCATCCGGATTCTTTTTGCGTGCTGCGACAACAGTCAGGCAGACGATTGCTACAACAACAGCATTGCAGAGTGCACCCAGGCTAACAATAAGGTTCGTGAAGTCCGGGAAAGAAGCGACCAGGCCTACTACCAATGTCACTACTAATTGTGCATTTACAGGCATATTGCTCTTCTTGCTTGTTTTAGCAAACCATTTTGGCAAGATTCCACTTTCTGCAGAAGCTTTTAATGCAAGTGCTGATAATCCCATTACTACAAGGATAGTAGTCAACAGTGCCAATACTGCTGAAATGGAAATCAACGGTACCAACCAGGGGATGCCTGCTAGTTTAGTGAAGGCTGCTGCATACATCGGTATGAAGGTCATCCCTGGATTCGCTTGCAGGAAGCTGGAGTTCACAAGTCCTAGGGTAGCCACAAGAATCAGTACATATAGAACCACCACAGATAGCATAGCAATTGTTACTGCTTTAGGAACAGTTTTTTTCGGATCTTTAATCTCTCCAACCATGAATGAGACCGCAACGATAGATCCGAATGCAACCATGGCTACCGGAATCGCACCCATGAAGCCAAATGTGCCTTCAGCACCCTGTTCGAAGAAAGGAGTCATCAAGCTTGCATCCCATGATCCGCTGGTAAACGCACTGTAGATGAAGATAAGCATGGTGGCTCCCAGACCTACTGTCAGGACAGTAGTGATTTTGCCCATGGCGCCGACTTTAATGACATTCAACCACCCGCAGAACAGAACTGCTGCTATGGCGATTGGTACTTGATATCCACCAAGTGCCGGGAAGCTAACGCCCAAATAGATGCTTACATAGATTGCTGAGAATGCAGCTCCTGCTACACAACCAAACAGGTACGACCAGGCTGAAATCCAGCCCCAGAGTTTACCTTGCTTTTCAGTTTTTCCCAATGATTTCGCAGGGAATACGAAAATCCCGCCAGAATGTGGGTAAATTGTAGAAAGTTCTGTTGTCTGAAGACCATAAGCGTAAAGAATTATTGCGGCAATGATCCAAGATAAAATTGCTGCTGGTCCTGCGTTAAGAATTGTAACACCTGATAGCGAGAAAATCGCGCTTCCAATCATTCCACCGATTAATATCGATGTGCTGCCAACTAAACCGAGTTTTCCTTCTTGGGTGTCTTTCATAACAGTTCTTACCTCTTTCCCTTATTTTTTAATTCAAGCGCTTGAATTGTAAAAACAAATCTAAACAGTATGTCTATAATACAATATCTAAATGGGTTAAGGTGTCATTCCTGTGATGTGATGGTACATGATGTGAGTATGCCATTGCGTGCACCCAACTGCATTATTATTCTGTGGGGGGAATAATCTTTTACAGTCAGATACACAATGGACTTTAAGTCAATTCAATTATGGTATTCATTTAAGCTGGCACTGAAGCGCTTTTCTTGATGGCACTCCTGAACAAACACTTATATCGCTACATTTCAACCAGGACTCGATATGTTCTGGGGTCTATTGCACGCTCGAACGCGTATTCGATTTTCTCAAAAGGTACTACTTCAGAAATAAACGGCGATGCATCAATAATCTTGTTTGAAAGCAATCTTGATGCCGCTAAAAATTCACGTTTGTTGGAGTTCACTGCACCTGTAATGATCATCTCGGATGAATGAACACGGTTTACATCCAGTTCAATCGGATCTCCTTTGGGGAACGATGAATACATGATGACACGTCCGTGATTGCCTGCCATTTCGATGCTTTGAGATGCCAGAGTTGTCAAAGCTGCTGTGCAGAATACAACGTTTGCTCCTCTGCCATCCGTGAGTTCCATTATTTTTTCTACTGCGTCAATTTTCTGAGAATTGATAACGATGTCAGCGCCAATTTCCTTGGCTTTCGCCATGCGTACCTCGTCAACTTCACATGC
>DAOUPV010000067.1 GCA_030625965.1 Clostridia bacterium | reverse complement strand
GTCCTTGGAGTATACACCAGCTTCCGCTAAGAACTCGATGGCTGCGTTCCAGACTCTATCCGCCAGGTCATCGTCCTGGTTGACGATGTGGTTGATCTCGAAACTGATGTCATACTTCTTTACGATTTTCTTCAGGCCCTTGTATATATGTTTCATGTCAAAATCTGATTCAGATACGATGGGGCCTTGTGTCATGCGATCTATAAGGTCATACAGTCTACTTCTATTGTTCATGATTAATCTCCCTTCCTACGCGCTGGCTTGTAGGCCAGCCACGCGTAATGCTTCCTGCACTGCTCCGATGGCATCATCTGCGTAGCCATCGGCTCCAGACTTCTTAGCCCACTCTTCGCTCACAGGACCGCCGCCCACCAGGATTTTGAAACGGTTCTGATGTTTCGCGTCTCCCTTGATGCGGTCGATGGTATCTTGCATATAAGGCATGGACGGCATCATCAGGCCTGAGAGACATACAATTTCTGCGTCATAGTCACTGGCCGCTTGGATAATATCATTGCTGGATACATCTGTACCCAGATTCTTCACCTTGAATCCATTGACTTCAAGCATAACAGCCACAATGTTCATACCGATGTCATGCAGGTCTCCGTAAACTGTGGCGATGACTGCCCGCTTCTCAACCTTGCCCTCGATGGGATGGGCCTTGAGGATGGGTTCCATCTCTGCTTGTACAGCCTTTACCGCTTCCGATGCCATCAATAATTCTGGCAGGAAAACCTCCAGTTTAGCGAACTTGTCACCGATCACATTCAAAGTGGGTTCCACGCAGTCGGAGAAGAGCTCCGCTACCTCAACACCGCTTTCAATCAACTTCATGCTTTCTTCTGCCGCTTCCTCAGCCTCGCCTTCATTTATGGCTTCTGAGAGTTTCAAATACTTCTCATCCATTTTTTTCACCTCTCATTGATTTATTATTTATACACACATCAACCTTAGGTAGACGTTTGTGTTGTTCCTGTTCCTAAACTAATGGCTCTCCCAGAACCCCTGGTGAGGCGCTGCCGCTTCGATTTCTAGTTCCGGATCGTCAATGGGACCAACCACCACAATGTCCTTCTGTCCGCCTGCAAATACCGTGCGACAGGGTACGTCGAACGTCGGATTTTGAGGATCGCTACCGGTCAGTTCCAATAGTCTCTTCTCCGAAAGCGCATAAACCACTCGACCCACATTTCCCCAATAGATGGCCCCCGCACACATGACGCAAGGCTCTGCCGTTGTATACAGGGTGCATTCCTTCAACAAATCCTTGCTATAGAGCTTAGATGCCATGCGCATCAATGTCGTTTCTGCATGGCCAGTACAATCCTTCTCACTAATTTCAATGTTGGGCTGTTCCAACAGGATGGTCCCATTGCCATCCACCAGTAAAGCTCCGAATGGAGTGTTGCCGCTTCTGACAGACTCCCAGGAGATTTCAATTCCCCTCCTCAAATACTCCTTATCCTTCTGTAAATCAAAAAATGTAAATTTTTCCTTTTCCATCATTTCTTCCTCCTCATTCACTTCTGATTCTTACCTTTGCTCATATGTTCACCTCGATTATCCCTGCACATCAGGATAGGAACATCTCAGCCAAATGCTGATTCACGCCCTTCTGATTCTTTTCAAACGGCCGCTTACGCAAAACCGTAAAATTAAACATGTCACCACGGAACAGGATCTTAGAATGGATTACCAGGTTCTGATCCAAATCGAACTCTCGCTCCACCATCTCTATATATGGCTCATGACTCGGGATTTCCAGTATTTTCATATCGCTTTCAATTCCCACTTTGGGTGTTATGTTCAGCAAAGTGATCCCAGCCAGGTTCTTACTCAGCTTTTCAATATGTATATGCATCGATTTTTTGTCATCTACTCTAGCTCCGGTCGCTTCTCCCGGTCGGTCCAACATCAGACGGTCCTGTATATATATGGCGGGGCGGGAATTGGCATATAGCAGTTTGTCTTTCTGGTAATATCTTTCTCCGTCAGGCATAAATCCTTCCTTGATGGGAAAACGCTTCACTGCAGAGGAATAACCTTCCCTTTCGATCAGGGCAGCAAAGTTATTCTCCAGATCCAGCCTACAACTGGTGTGTACCACTTCCTGATTGATTAATGTCCCAATGCCCCTTTTGCGTGTGATGAAGCCCTCCGCCTCCAGGATACCGCATGCGTCCCTTATGACACTCCTGCTCACTCCGATCCGCTCTGCCAGTTCGATTTCGGACGGCAACCTTTTAATACCGTCAAATTCACCGTCCTTCAGTAGGTCGAGTAGCATCTTGTATACTTTTCTGGATAATTCCACATTATCTATTTTCTTAAACATAACCATCCGCCTTAATCTGAATAGCCTCAATCCTCTAAAACAGCTTCTACAGCAGTCATAATGTTCTGGTAACCTGTACAGCGGCACAGATGCCCGGATAACTCCCTTCTTACCTCATCTCTGGTAAGCTTAATCCCTTTTTCAGCCATTGCAGTAGCCGTCATGACCAAACCCGGTGTGCAGAAACCACACTGTACCGCACCGTGATCCACGAATGCTTGCTGGACAGGATTTAAATCGTCTCCGTCTGCCAATCCTTCTAGGGTTCTGATTTCCCTGCCATCTGCCCAGGCTGCCAAATAGATGCAAGAATCAACATTCAGTCCATCGACCAGTACTGTGCATGCTCCACATTCGCCAACGCTGCAGCCTCTCTTGACACCGGTCAGCCCCAGCCTGCCTCTCAGCATTTCCAGCAATGTCTCTCCCGATTCAACCAGCAGCTCTTTATGGGTCCCGTTGACACTAAAATGAATCCTCAATGACATCTCACTCACCTCCGTCCGTCAACACCAACGACTCCAAGGCCCTCTGGATATTGATCATGACAAGTTGTTTTCGATAAGCCTTCGACCCGCGCCACGAATCCCTTGGGGTAACGTCCCCTAATGCTGCATCCCTTATCTTCATAATATTGTCACTCGTCGCCTTAAGTCCTACAGCCAGCTTCTCTGCGCTGCTGCAGCGTACAGGTGTTGGCGCAGCTACCGTACAAGCGATACGCAGGTCCCGAATGGTTCCTTCCTGGCAGTTTACGCTCACGGCGCAGCCAAGAGTGGCGATATCCATGGCCTTCCTTTGACTTGCTTTGATGTATCTACCCTGGTAACCAAGGTAGTCTTGTTCCCTGATGGTGATTCCAGTAAGGATCTCATCTGCCATCAGATCCACTTGGCCCGGACCTAGATAGAAATCTTGTATGAGCATTGATCTGGTTGAGTTGACCGATTCAAGCACCAGTACGGCATTGAGGCAGCACAGCATTGCAACTGCATCAGCTGATACTGCTCCGTTACACAGGTTCCCACCGATGGTAGCCACATTCCGTATCTGAGGTCCACCCATGGTACCACCGGCTTCACCCAGATAGGGCACTCGCTCCTTGATGGTACAGTTCTGTTCCAGTTCACGGAAGGTAACCATCGATCCGATATGGATATCCCCGTTTTTACATAAGCTGATTTCTTTAAGTTCTTCTATTCTTCCAATCCCAATCAAACTGGCATTAGCCATCGCCCCATCCCTGATTCGAATGATGAGGTCGGTCCCTCCGGCAATGATATTAGCGCTTGGTGATGAGGCCAACTTTCTCTTTGCATCATTCAATGACTCGGCTTCGTAATACTCACAAATATCTAACAAAATCTCTCTCCTTAAATGAGCCCTTCTAACGTGAACCTCTCAAAAAGACTCTGGGGATTCATAGGTGTCTGGTTGACCCTTACCCCGGTAGCCTGCAAGATAGCGTTGCGTACGGCTGCTGCTGGTGATATTGCCGGCGGTTCACCCAGAGCCTTGTTACCAAACGGTCCGGTTGGTTCATATGTTTCCACAAACTCCACCCCGAAATCTGGTGTATCCATGATGGTTGGTAACTTATAGTCCAGAAGATTGTTGTTTAGAGGCTTGCCCTTATCGTTGAAAAGCATCACTTCCGAAAGTCCCAAACCCAGACTCATGCTCATTCCTCCATGCACCTGTCCTTTGGCCAACATGGGATTCAATATGGTACCAGAGTCATGGACATTGCAAATATTCAGAATTTCCACTCTTCCTGTCTTGATATCTACTTCAACTTCAGCGGCACTGGCCCCGAAGGCATATGCGGTGCTACGGACGTCTACTTGTACCTCACTTTTTATCACACCGAACAGTTCCATTGAGCAATAGGATTTGAGAGCAATGTCCATCAAGCTGATGACCAATCTCTTGCTATTGACTTCAACAATCTGACCCGCTACGATATCCAAATCTTTTACCTTAATTCCGCTTAGATGTTCAGCCCTCTCCAGTATCTGGTTCCTTATCTCTAAACCAGCCTTTTTCACAGCCTGTCCTGATACGTAACACTGTCTTGAAGCATAAGCACCCGTATCGAAGGGACTGTGATCCGTATCGTTGATATGCTCAATCAAGACATGTTCGTAGGCAATACCTGTAATTTCTGAGGCCATCTGGCAAAACACAGTATCCGAACCTTGTCCGATTTCGGTAGCCCCCATCGTGAGTTGCAACGTGCCATCCGGATCGAGCTTCATTCTGGCACCTGCCACTTCCAAATCATATGGCCATACGGCAGTTCCATAGCTAAAACAGGCAATCCCGACACCTCGTCTTCTGTCACCTGTCTGACACTTGGAATATTGCTTGCGCTTCTTGTCCCACCCGATATAATCCTTTGCTTTATCCAAGCATTGATCCAACCCGATGTTTTCAATGACCATATTCCGCTTCAAAGGATCTACGAAACCTTCCTGAATCATATTTATCTTTCGAAATACGACCGGATCCATACCCAGTGCTGAAGCGACATCATCCATATGCGATTCCACAGCGAAGTTTACCTGAGGGATACCATAGGCCCGCATAGCTCCTGCCGGTGGCAGGTTGGTATAGGCCGTGGTTCCTTCGAAATGGGTAACCAATTCCGCTGGATAGGTCCTAAAGAAATTGCCGCCACCTTTGGAGGCGATATCGTGTCCATGGGAGGCATAGGCCCCGGTATTGGATACCGAGATCATCTCCTTCGCCAGGATACGCCCTTCCCTGTTGACACCGGTTTTTATCTTGAACTGTATGGCATGTCTCAGCCGGGTTCCGATCATGCATTCCTCACGTTCCATATCTATTAGTACCGGTTTCCCGCCAGCAGCCAGAGTTAAGGAGGCTACAATTGCTTCGATGCACACGTCCGTTTTGCTACCGAATCCACCACCAATATATGGTTTGATGATGCGGACCTGGTTGGCAGTCAATCCAAGTGCGTGGGCTGTAACCCGTCTCACAATATGCGGAATCTGGGTTGAAGTGACAATGACAACGCGCTCCTTTTCATCCATGTAAGCATAGGCGATATGGTTTTCCATTTGACAGTGCTGAACCGGATTCACCATAAACTCATCCTCCCGGACCAGATCACATCGTTCAAAAGCTTCGGCCAAGTCCGTCTCTCCGATGGTGAATTCATTTCTCCCCAGCACGTTCTTGCTATCTGGATGGATTTCTACCGTACCTTCCGTCATAGCATCCTGCGGGTTCAAGTAAACAGGCAATTCCTCATATTCGACCTCGATCAGTTCCAGCGCCTTTCGGGCTGTCAACACGTCAACAGCTGCGACTGCTGCGATTTCATCACCATAGAAACGCACATAATTTGTCAGAATGTTCTTATCAGCATGCATCCCAGGCTCTGGATAAGAAGCAATCGGCAAACCTGTCGGTTGAAACTTGATGTCTGGAACATCGTCCGCTGAGATGATAGCAACCACACCCGGAAGAGCTTTTGCTTTACTAACATCAATCTTGGTTATATGGCCGTGTGCTATGTTGCTACGTAAAATTTTCCCCACTAGCATGTTTTTCACTTGATAATCAGCCACATATTTTGCTTTCCCTGTCACCTTAGTGATTGCATCAGGTCGCTTTAAGCTTTTCCCCAATGTCTTCATATTTTCCACCTTGCCTTTTCCCATCTACTCCATAGTATCTATTCAAGCGTAACCAAGCCGGCTTTAGCCGTCTGTGTTTATAAGTCCTACTTATTTATATCTCCAGTATATCAGGTTTCCTCCTAAATGCAAGCCCCCTAATTATTTGTCATTTGAATTTACTTCAATCCATACAAAAGGAGCCTGTCACCAGACTCCTTGATTGGTTCTCTATTCTATATAGCTGATATCCTTTTTCCGGCATATGCTGAACTTGATATACTCCGTATCATAGTACTCTGTATCGTAAAGGATGGCCTCCCCCTCCTGATTGATATTGACTGAATCCAAGACCAGCAGAGATTTCGTCTTATTGCTTTTAAAGACCTTCGCTAATTTCTTGTCCTGATCTGTCTGAATATTAAAAATGTCCGTTACATCCCTGACCGCTTTTTGCCCAGCTCTTTTATGAAGGATTGTGTAGATAGATTTTCGTATGTTTTCCTCTTCCAAAGGTTGATCTAAGAATGCACTTGGGAATCGGTCAATACAGAATATTGCAGGATTGCCATCAGCATAGAACATCTTTTCTATGCGCACTACCTCATCTTCCTCATCGATTTGAAGTTTCTTAGCAACCTCCGCTCCAGCCTTTTCAAGCTTATAATCTATCAGCTTCACTTCGGCTTCATAACCACTTTTTCTGATCATCTCTTCGAAGCTGGGAGAAATATTTAGCTGGATGTTGATTTCCAGTGCCTCCTGATTCACAAAGGTCCCCCGGCCTTGTACCCTGGAGACTACCCCTTCCTGGGCTAGATCTGACATCACATTCCTGACTGTAATACGACTTACACCCAGTTGCTTGGCAATTATATCTTCACCCGGTAAGCGTCTGCCTTTCGATAAGTCCAACGTTCTGATATATTCGAGTAAGGATTCCCGGACCTGTTCATTCAATGGTTTTATATTTAACTTTTTTAACACCATATATACCTCTTCACTGTTTAGTCGTGTTAAGTAGTACTCTTCCTAATAATTCTATACTTTTGCTAATATTAGTCAAGATTATCTTCGAATATATAAAAACTACAATCTTTTTGGATTATTCTTTCTCAGTATTTAATACCCATTTCACGTACTTATTCTCTTCTTTGCTATTCTCCTTGCTATTCTTCTTCAAGAGAATTTTCTTCAGTTATTTTTCATTTTTTGTTGATATCAGCATCATCCTGTGCTACTATACATGAGGTAAGAACAACCAAATACGCGGCCGTGGCGGAATTGGCAGACGCGCTAGATTCAGGTTCTAGTGGTCATTATGATCGTGGAGGTTCAAGTCCTCTCGGCCGCACCAAAAAAGAGATTCAGACGATCGTCTGGATCTCTTTTTATATACCTACGTAACTTCATCCCGAATCCATCCAATATCACATCAATGGTGCGAACACCTTCAAAATCATTCTGAGAAATGCTTTTGGATACCCCACTTGCTTAAGTGTTTCCACTGTGATTTCCATACACTTATCCTGGGTTTCCAGGAAATCTCTTTTCAGCTCCAGCTCTATGCCTGACTTGTAGGACCAGACACCACATTCAAAATGCAAATAGAGGCTGCGGTAATCCATATTAATGGTTCCGATCACCCCATAAATATCATCCACTACAAAACTCTTGCTATGCATGAAACCAGGTGTATACTCAAAGATTCTAACACCACTTTTAACCAGTTTATCGTAATAGCTTCTAGTAACCGCATGGACATACCACTTATCTGGAATATGCGGTGTCATGATACGTACGTCGACACCGGATTTAGCTGCATTGGTTAGAGCGTTTATCATCCCTTCATCTATAACTAGATATGGCGTTGATATATATATGTAGTCCTCCGCCCTGCTGATCAGGTTCAGATAGACATTTTGACCTACTGGCTCAGTGTCCAAAGAACTATCGGAAAAGGGTTGGACAATTCCTGTCGCATCCTCAGTCTTAACGGATGAAGCATCCAGTCTGAACGCTTGATAATCCGTATCGGATTTCGCCAGATAATCCCACATGGACAGGAACATGACTGTGAAATGCCATACCGCATCTCCACAGACCTTAATACCTACATCTTTCCAATGTCCGTATTTTACATATGCATTAATGTATTCATCAGCAAGATTGATACCCCCGGTAAAGGCGGTTGTATTATCTATAACAGCAATCTTTCTGTGATCCCTTGTATTATATAGAAATGAAAATACGGGAGTGAACCTGTTGAATATTTTACATTTGATACCAAAGGACTCCAGCTCCGCTTTATAATGTACCGGCAAGGTAAGCATACAGCCAAAGTCATCATAGATGACCCGTACATCTACACCTTCGACTACTTTCATTTTCAGGATATCCAAAATCTCATCCCACATCTTACCTTGATCAATAATGAAGTACTCCAGAAGAATGAAATGCTTGGCCGTAATAAGCTCCATCTTCAGGCTCTCAAAATATTGTTCTCCAATAGGATAATATTCTATTGGAGAGTTTCTTGCTGGCGGGTATCCACCGTAGTCTTGGATATACTTCGCCTGCAAGGCCGCAACCTTATGCTTGTTAAACAATTCATCTATAATCTTCGGTTCTTGTGGAAGATGCTCTCCAGTCGCTTCTTCAATCTTCCGCATGCTCTTCTTTTCCTTCTTACCCATCCGGTTGTTACCAAATTCCAGGTAGAATACACCACCGAATACCGGAGCCAGCATAATGAGTAAAATCCAAGCTATTTTGTATGATGGATTACTATCGTTGTTAATAATCCACAACACAGCGAAAACACTGATTGCAATACTAAGACCGTAGAACCAATTGGAATAATCATTAAAGATATTCAATATTCCCAAATACAGCACAAACTGCACAATGAATGCCAGCCCTGTAGCGATAATCCTATTGATGTTCCTAATCCTGAAAGTTTTCATGAGAACCTCGTCCTTCTGTATAAATCTGCAATCCAATATAACGATAGATAACATACCATAGAGCCTGTTCTATACAAGGACTTTTGATACTCCATCAAAACTTATTATACACGCCATATGGAAAGAGTAACAAAAGAATATGTTTGCTGGGATATTACAGGCAGACTCTTATTCCTTATTACGCATATTTTTATCCAAGCATAAAAAAACACCTCTTATGTAATATAGCTAAGCTATATACATAAAAGGTGATCTCTCACTTTTCCATTTAGGAGTTTACATAGTAATCTCCAAGGTTCAGTTTGTCAGAACTATCTGGATGTAACGTTTTCAGCCTGTGGGCCTTTAGCGCCTTGAGTTACATCAAAAGTCACTTCTTCGCCTTCATCCAAAGTTTTGAAACCGTCTTTGTTGATGTTTGAAAAATGTACGAATACATCAGTACCATCTTCAGATTCGATAAAACCAAAACCCTTTTCGCCGTTAAACCATTTTACTTTTCCGTTTGTCATAATCTTTTCCTCCAAAATTTTATTTTCCTTAATATCATAGCTAAATCTTATAAATAAAATTTTGGAGTTAAACGAATATGTATATAACATATTTCATATCTAATTTCATAATCATATAATAAAATTTTTCTTGTGAATCAAGGCACTCCTGAAGAATAATACATTTAGCAGATAAAAGCAAATTTTTTAGCAAAATAATTTATATTCTTTAAAACTATTCTCTTTCAAGAAGTGGTAAAATCATCCCCGAAAGCATACTAATCATGATTTTTTATGTCAAATTCAATTAGATTCTTCGCTTTTTCAGCGTCATTAAATATCTAATAAGCCCCCACCATCATAGCATTTCTTTAAGATTATGCATATCATAACAAAACCCCGATCTTGTCAGACCAGGGTTTGTGGTATCACATTCAGTACATCAATACACGTTTTACCACCTTCAGGCCACATAACTAGATACCAAACATTTCATACAATTCTATTGCAATTGATACGTTAAGCCTATTCCTATGTTGATTTAAATCAATATCCAGTGATTTTTCGATTTTTTCCATCCTGTATTTTACAGTATTATGGTGCACATATAATATCTTAGCAGCCTGATTAGAATACCAATTGTTCTTTATTATCACACTCAAGGTCTTAATAAGTTCGCCATCTTTTTTGGCATCATACTGTTTCAAGGGCTCAAGGTATTTTCTAGAGTATAATTCGGTTGCAGATTTAAATTCTCCCTCTTTTATTAGAGTCAGGAATCCCAGATCCTCGTGCGCCATGTATTTGCTCTCTTTTAATTTCTTTGCCCAGAATAGTGCTTGAAAAGATTGAGCCAAACTTTCCTTGATGCTCAGGATGTCCACAAAGCTTCCTTGCCCTATTCTGATATCCTTCAGTGTAGGTTGAACGATTGTCCGTTCTCGTACTAAATTTTCATAAGTGATTTTGCCATTAATCAGTTCAGGTAAGAGCAAAATGAAGTTCTGCCCATAATTGCCCCCAATGAGATTTTTCTGAAGATTAGTCTTGCAAGCATTACTTATAGCTGCTTGTAGCGCTTGGATTTCCCCCAAAGTCAATCTACGGCTAACAGTCAGAACTGCTACAACAGGCGATAGTTCAAGCCCCTCTTCGCCGATTATTGATTGAGCTTCTTTATAACTGCTGAATTGTGAGATGAGCAATCTGTTTATGTTCTGTTCTTTTTTCTTAAGAGATAATGCTGTTGCCCGTTTTATTTCAGCATCAATCAGAGAACATGTCTGATCGATGATCCAATACTCATTACTTGAAAGCTTCAACTCATGCTCAAGCAACAGCTGTAACCAATTTTCATCCCAACCGCGGTACACAAAATCAAGCACACGCACTCTATCGCCTGAAACCTCTACGTCATACCATGTCCGATCAAATCCGTTATGACTATTAAGCCTTTCTTTATCATTGATATTCGTGGTTTCCGTTTCTTTATCCAAAGTCGCTAGAAAATCACCATTTCCAAAAGAATAATCTTCTCCTTCAAACCTAGCATATATTCCCGTATTTAAAAATTTATGAACTTTTTCCAATATGCAAGGAAAGAACTCCCCTTGGTAACAGTCAATCAATTCTTTTTGAATTTGATCTTTCGTAAGGAATTGATCCAACTTCATGACGTAGATGCTTTCATTGAAGAAGTTTATCAAATCATAGTAAATAAGCTTATCATCCAGAGCAATGATGGGGAAATCCAGTTGATCCGCCATTTTTTTCATCTTCTCAGATATGTTGCCACCCAAATATCGTAACATCATGCCCATGCCGGCTACGTTGTTTTCTTTTAATCTAAGTACAAGATTGCTCTGTTCCTCCTCATCTTCCAACCACTCATATGCATTTGTGACCACTAGAGTCCCCGGTTGCATAAATCCGTAACCGTCGGGCGCATCCAGTACGTTGATTGAGGTTACCTTATTGGTCAATCCCTTTTCACCAGCAAGCATTCTTGAACCAGCGAATATTTCTGCTTTTAATAGTTGCTTCAGACTGACAATCATCATGGACTCCTTTAGAATTCTTTCTCTTTTCGTTTACAACTTTTTGAACTACCCACCACTTAATCCTCGTAGGATTTGAAGTGGGGGATTCTGAACGTCCCGCTTGTAGCGGAACGGACTTCGTAAGGAGTTTGCCGTTTAACTTTCGCCCTCGCAGTTGCCAGGGTGGCCTTATCCGCTGAATCTAAGACTATGCCGCCTGGATTCTTACTGGATGGTCCAAGCACCCATTATCCCTCAACCTGCGTATCGGCATTGGGACTACATTGTCCTTAAGGTATCTCCTCAGTATGTTGAGGGATCCGTTGATGTCACTGCTGACCAGATGACCCTCGTTGGTTTGGAAGAGACCCCTCTTCACTCTTCTGGTTTTGTTATAGTATTCTTTCGTCAACGGTTCCAGGTCGTAGGCACTGACTCCCGATGTGTAGGTTTCCTTCACCTTCACGACCTTGATGCCTAAGAGCTTCGTTTTGTATTCAATCATCTTCACGAGTTTGGCAATAGGGATCTGTACGAAACTCTTGATGTGGGAGCCTTGCTTGATGCCCGCTATGTCGCCGATGACGATTGTGCTGCACCTGTGCTGAAGGGCCAGGCAGACGATTCTTCGACTGACCTTATGGAGGGCATCGTGGATGTAGTCGTTCCTTCTCTTCTGGAGAGCGATCAACTGATGT
>DAOUPV010000146.1 GCA_030625965.1 Clostridia bacterium | reverse complement strand
AAATTGATCAGGAACTGGTCTTCAGATTCACTCAGTGTTTCATCCAAAGCTGCTGTCATGGTCTCTGCAAAGGGATCCCGTAAGATGGTATCCTTGGCTCTGCTCTCTAGGCTATGGGCATAGATTGTAATCAAGGCCGTCTTCGATGTCGAACTGATCGCTTCTATCAATTTCTGATCCATCCTTATCCCTCCCGCATATCGGTATATCCATTAACCTCGGGCAAAGCATCAGCTCTCATTGACTGCATCCATCCGGTATCTAAAAGCATGGCCGGAATCGTACGCAAAAAAGGCCTCCTCCCACAGCAAACCACAGAAGCATACGCTTCCTTGCCGCGATCAAAAGAAACCTCCCTAATCTCTCCATTCAATTACTCCCTGGCCAAACCTTTTCATACCACCGCCCGACCGATAGTACAGTTCAAACCATATAGATTCATTATAGAACTGTACTATCAACGTTACAAGAACATATAGTAAACATTTAGCCAAAATACTTGTCCTAGTGGACTTTTGTCTTGCCTCTCTAAACTATTCAGGCAATAACCTTTAACAGATAGCGGGATAGGGATATAATGAAAAAGGTTGCGGATTCACATCCAAACAGACCGAATCTTAAAGGGCTTTTGAAGAACAGCAAATAGTACCATCTCATTATCAGGAGATAAGGAAGGACCAGTTTTAATAATGGAACACGAAAGAAGCTACCCCATCAGCACCGACTTCGCCTACTTCAACCAGGATGGCATCATGAAACCCTACGGCTATCAGCACCTGCTGGCCCAGCTGGTCGACCGTCACCTGGACTCCATCGGCATGAACATGGAAAACACCATGGACTACGGCCTAGGTTGGGTGCTGCGCTCCATCAGCCTGGACATCAAGAGTCCGATACCCCGGGGACACTCCCTCATCGGCAAAACCTGGTACTCCCACCGCAGAGGTCCTTACTTCCGACGGGAATATCAGTTCTACGATAAGGATGACAACCTGCTAATTGAAGCAAGCAGTTTCTCCATCCTGCTTGATTTGGAGAACCGCTCCATCTTCCGCCAGAAAGAATTACCCTTCCCTTTCTTGGAACCCACAGAAATCCTGCTGCTGGATGCCAAACCCAGCTATAAGGCCAAGGGGGAATACAGCAGCATCGAGGACCGGCGTATCCGTGCCAGCCACATCGATGGTATGGGTCACGTCAACAACTGCCGGTATGGAGAATTCTCCTACGATAGCCTCCCAGAAGACAAACGAGCTAACCTGGCTCAGCTAAAACACCTGGAATACTACTTCCAATCCGAATTGGGATTAGGTGATGCTTTCCGCATGGAACATAAAGAAGATGGAGATAACGTTTACCTGCGCGGGGTACTCGACGGAAACAACAAGAGTTCCTTCGACGTCATCATGCACTTTTAGAAAACAGGAAACCGACCATACCATAAAATGCCAAAAGAATAAAGAGGGGCTGTTGCAGAATGAATGATTCATCTTGCAACAGCCCCTGACTATTTATATTCTTTTAAATGATTATATACAAAGCTCAGAAGCATTATGATAATCGCTCCAAATACAACATTCTAACAAATGATCCAAAATTGGTTTCTGGCTGTTTCTACGGTTAAAACGATAGCAAAATTCATCAAGATATCGTTGCAAATATTTTTCTTTCAAACCATGATAAGTGCCTGCGATAAGTGCTTTGATATTTGATATCATTACATGAAGCCATTTCAAGAATTCAGGATCATCGGATTCACTATAGTTTTGTTGGTATAAAGTGTATTGCTTAGTCAGTTTATTATAGGAACTATAAGCATCACAATGGATAGTGGTGCCTCTTTCTATGTTATTATTGGCAAAATCAAATAATGTTTCACCTAGACAGTCCGGTATGACTTGCATTTTCAAATGTATTGGATAGGCACCTTCATTAATTTCAAGTGCTACAGCAACTTTGGCTTTATCCGCTCCGCGTCCGCGCTTGCCCCCTGTTTTTTTACCGCCAAAGAAGGCTTCATCCATTTCGACATTGCCACCCAAGGTATATGTATTATCACGTGCTCCCATCGCGGAACGTATTTTGTGTAGTATGAGCCACGCTGTTTTCAAGGTAACATCAATATACTTGGCTAACGCTGTCTCTGATATACCATTTTTGTTTTGAGCCACGAAGTATAATGCAAGAAACCATTTTACCAGAGGAAGTTTTGAGTTTTCCATGATCGTTCCTTTTGTGACACTTTCCTGGTATCCACACTCTTGACACTGAAAAAGCGAAAGCCTTCGACTTGTTATCGTGTAATGATGCTTAAAACCACATTTTGAGCAAACGAAACCATCGTTCCATTTGAGTTTAAATAAGACTCTTTCACAGGCTTCTTCTGTTCCGTATTGCTTTTGGAATTCAATAAGGCTGTAGGTGTTTTTAGTTTTCATACCATTTACCCCCGAACATATATTCTATGTACATATTATACCAGAACAAATGTTCGCCTTGAAGTGGCGGGGTCTTAATTATGAGCTTTGTATATAATCATTTAGAAAAATAGCTCCGGGATATGGGGTGCCAGAATCGCGTAGGAGAATCCTTCGGATACGGCACTGACCAGTACCCGGAATAGCAGTACGAATCCAGCCGTGTAGGTCGTAAGCCTCATGGTGTCCAGATTGCTGAACAAAAAGAGGCAGAGCGGTATGAGAATTATAGCTATGGATATCTTAAAATCAGACACCAGAAAGCTGATTTGAACTACCCACCACTTAATCCATAAGGACTTGAAGTGGGGGATTCCGAACGTCCCGCTTGTAG
>DAOUPV010000064.1 GCA_030625965.1 Clostridia bacterium | reverse complement strand
TGCATCAAGTCAATTGTGTTCCTGCTGTGGTCATAAAAACAAAGCCGTTAAGAATCTCGCTGTCAGAGAATGGACTTGCCCAGTATGCAAATCTGTTCATGACAGAGACATTAACGCAAGCAAGAACTTGAGAAACGAAGCCATAAGGCTTCTAACCGTAGGAACTACGGAGGTAGCCTGATAAACAATCTGTCAGTGGACAGGTGTTCTCAGGAATCTCCCGCTTCAAGCTGTTAGCTAAGCGGGAGTAGTTCAAATCAGTGATTATCCATCCATATCGGTACAACACTATCCTGCCTTACAGTCAATTCTATACTGCCCTTGGCGTGCGGGCTGCACTTTGCGCCTTCAACAAACACTTAGGCAGTTTTTTCTTCAATGCATCCGGGGCATCCGATCCCAAAGACAGCAGGAAATTCTTCGCTCCGTCAATCTTATCCAGCATCTGTTCACTGCAGTCCTTGGCAGCCAACGCCACATCATATTCTTCACAGATCCCCTTGATCCGGACCAGATCCAAGCCACCGTCTACAACCAGACAATCCGGCCTGCTGGTGCACATCATCTCCAGGTTCCTCATGATCTCGCCTTCGACCAGGAATACCGAATGGTGGCCCGAATTCCGGATCTCACCAAAGAGCTCCGCGTAAGCTTCCTGACAGAAGAGCATGTAGTGCACATTGAATATCCGGTCCATCAGGGGATCCGCCGGTCCAATCACATCGCACCCAGCCTGGGCCAAGAGTTCAGCCATCTTAACACCCACCTTGGTCGAGTAGCGCATCAGTCTGCGTACGTAATCCGGGTTTTTCTGCATGTCCTCGAACAGCCTTTCACCCCGCAGATGGATCGCCAGCGTGAGCGGTCCGCAGAAGAGACCCACCAGAGCCGTATGCTCACCTGCAGCCTGCTTCATGCGGCTAATGGCCGCCAGTGCTTGGGGCAAACGTCCCTCGGTGCCTTCAGGCAGAAAATCTGGAATCTCATCTGTATCCGCCAGTGGATGGCTGCGCACGCAGGGGCAAACATCCTCCTGCCAGGACAGATCACAACCCAACACCTCGGGCAACAGTGACAGATCGAAACAGGCCGCCTGCCCATCAGGCAACTCACTCCTGTTCATATCCATAAGAGCGCTATATAGCAACTCCTCATCCTGTAATATCTGCTTCAAGCTATGTTCTTTCATGGATTTGGCCTGCACACCAGCCAGATCCAGCCAGGGCAGTGAATCCACCCTCTGATGGCACATCACCCGACAGATCAGGTCCAAACCATTTCGCTTCATGATGTCCTCCAAAAAACACTCTACTATCTCTTTCTACAATCCTCAATTTGCAACAGACCGGATTCCTCCGCATCCAACCTCATTATGCTCCCCAAATCGGTAATTCACATTGAATGTTTTGACAAAATAGGGACACGTTTTGCAAGATTCGACAAAAGTGCAGGCCCAAAGGCCTGCACTCATTTCAGTCATATCCTAATACAACGATTATTCTATTATTCTTTGTTCAGCTTGCAGTCAGCGCTTCCTTTGAATCAATCTTGGGACACTCCACATCGCGAAGTTCTATATGGACCTCCTTGCCTAAGGACTTGGCAACCTTAACCAAGTAATCCAATGAAGGATTGTACGTTCCTCTTTCAAGTCTGGAAATATTAGATTTTTTAGTATTCATCCTCACCGCCAACTGTTCCTGAGTCATGTTCATCTCATTCCTGATGGCAATAATCTGGGCAATGACCTCATATCTAGGCTTAAGTTTTTCATACTCCTGCACGAACTCCTCATCCTGCATCAGCATTTCTTTGACTGTCTTAAAATCCACACTAGCCTTGCTCATCATCACACCTTCTTTCATGGTCCTCTTTGTAGGCTTTAGCCCGTTCAATTTCTCGTTCTGGTACCTTTGATGTCTTCTTGACAAATCCATGCAACAAAATAAAAGTGTCATTCTTATAGCAAAAATAGAAAATCCGCGATATATCTGAAGAATGCCTAATCCGTAACTCATACAGACCCTTGTATTTTTTCCCTTTGATCGCTTTCGTATGAGGTTCCCTGAGTTCAGGCCCAAATTTCTTAAGCAGTTCAATATCGTGATACGCTTTTGCCATCATTTTTTTGTCTAATGATTTCAAAAATGCTACTACCGGGATTTTGTCATTTTCTCGTTGATAGAATTCAATCTTATGCTTCATTTTGAGTTTCCACTTTTATGCTTAATCCTTCCTCGCACTAAAATGTTATCATATATGATAACATTTTACAATTGAATTAATAGCGGATGTCAGTATCGATACAACTATTTTTCCATCATATCCCATCGTCCCGCAAGTATTGGCTTAATGCGAGAATACAACCTTAATGTTTCATCAGAACATGTAGAATCAGTAAGAATCCCTATAATAACAGGAGCGGTCACGTAAGCGACCGCTCCTGCCATATAAGGGTTATCTGTAACTATAATGTATCCGGTAGTCTGCAAACATCGGATACAACGAAGCCATTTAATATGCTACTCTCTTACTCGAACTCTTGCGCCAGTCCGTCCACATGCTTGGAAGCCTTTAATACCAGCTCCCTGCCTACGGCGTCCACCCAGTCATGGGTTTCCTTCTCGTCAATGGTCGTGAGTGTTCCACCTTCAACCACTACCTCACCGTTGACCAAGACCGTGTCCACCATTCTGGCATCACCAGAAAGGACGATGGTCGATACCGGATCGTACTTGCCACCAGCGTACTGCATCTGGCTCCAGTCCATCAGCACCAAGTCTGCCGCCATACCAGGAGCTAGGTAACCGATATCGGTACGGCCCAAGACTTTAGCACCACCTACGGTAGCCATCTCCAGTACATCCTCAGTGGTCATGCCGCCGCCCCGCTCATGAGCCATCAGCTGGTGGGCCAGATAGGCCACACGCATCTCCATGATCATGTTGGAGTCATTGTTGCTGGCTGCGCCGTCCACGGCCAGACCCACGCTGCCGCCCATCTTTCTCAGCTCCGGAATACGGGCAACCCCGTTGTTCAGGAACATATTGGACTTGGGACAGTGGGCCACACCAGTTCCGGTCTCCGCGAAGAGCTCCAGATCCGAATCCTCAAACTGTACACAGTGGGCATAGTAGACATCCGGACCCAACAGACCCAGTTTCTTCACGTACTCCACTGGTTTCAAGCCATGCTTGTTCTTGGTGTCAATTAGCTCGAACCGGCTCTCACAGAGGTGAGAATGCCAGAAGCCGCCATATTTACGGGCCAGCTCCAGTGATTCCACCTGGACCCGTTCGGTTGAGTCCAGTCCGTGCCAGTCGGGGGATACCCCGACTTGGCACATGGAGAACTTAGATAGGTCATGGTAAGTCTTGAAGAGACGTTCCGAATCCTGCAGCACATCATCCTCATCCTCAGCCAAGATGTCCGGGATATCCGAACCCTGGGACATGCCCAGCGTCATGCTGCCCCGGGTGGGGTGGAATCGCATGCCGATTCTGGCTGCCGCCTTGATCTCCTCATCGATGAACTCATTCTTGTAAGGCTTGTCCTTGGGGAAGGCAAAATGCAAATCATTTGATGTCGTACAACCAGTCTTTAAGAGATCTCCCAGGGCCACATAGGTCGAGGCCTCCATTACTTCAGGCGTGATCTCGAAGGACAAAGCGTAGATGATGTCCAACCAGGGTTCCAGGTTGATGTTGTTACAGACTGTTAAGTTACGGGCCAGTGACTGCCAGCAGTGGTGATGGGTATTGACCAGACCCGGGATGATAACCTTTCCTTTTGCGTCTATGATCCGGTCCACACCCTCGGCGGAAAGATCCTTTCCAACCTGCTTGATTTCTCTACCCTCGATCAGGATGTCAGCATACTTAAGTCTTCTCTTCTGCGCATCCATGGTGATGATCCAGTCTGCGTTCTTTATTAGTGTCCTTTTTTCTTTTGCTATATCCATGATTATTCTCCTACTGATTTTTCTTTAGCTGACCTTTTCCGCGCTTTCGTCCATATCCTTATATGCATTCCTGGAGATGGCAATCTTAGCGATCACAAAGTAGATGATACCGGTAACAAACATACTTGGTACGACGGAACCGATGAAGTTAGCACCGAATCCCATATCTCTCAGTCTGAGGTAGCTCATGGCACCCAAGCCCCAGGCCACAACGGCGTACCAGTTGACACCACCGGTGTACCAGTATGGGCCTTCCTTCTTGCCAATCAGGTTGATGTCATACTTACCTTTGCGGATGATGTAGTAGTCAACGATCATGATGGTAGCCAATGAAGGTAACGTCGCTCCCAGGTATCCCAAGAATACTTCAAATGAGTGGTAGAAGCTTCCTACTGCAATGGGGACCATACCCACAAGAACAGTCAAGACACCAGTCAGATTTAAGGCTTTCTTAAGTTTCAGCTTGGGGAACATATTCATGATGGAATAAGCTCCAACATAGATGTTGATCAGGTTTGTCGATACTACTGCGAACAGGATTACAAAGAAAGCGATCCATCCCAGTCCCAATTCAGCAGCCAAGCTGGATGGGTCACTCATATTGGGGTCGAAGATGCCAGTTCCGATGGCCACAGCGATGGTAGCCAAGGTTCCGACCATAACGAACCACCAGAGAGCCACAGTCAGCCCCAAACTAGGCGCTACCGTGGATGTTTTGCCATCTTTAGCATAACGAGTAAATTCACAAGCACTGAGCACCCAACCCAAAGCGTAGGCTATAAGGGCGTCTACAGCAAAACCGAAAGGCATGAACAATTCTGCCGATGGCTGCCAAGCCAGGATATCCTGGATATTGTAAGTCTTCAGTACTGCCAATGTAATCCAACCACTCATGACAATCAAGAGGACCGCCAGGACTTTCTCGCCGATGGCAATTGAGCGAGAGCCCGATACAGAGACGAATGCCATGGATAAAATTCCACACAGCATAACGCCGAAAACCATGATACCCGTGCTGCCCGGTTCGCCATATACAGCGGTTCCGAAGAGAGCGGCAAATATGTAACTCATGGTAATGGCACCCAAGAAGTTACCTATGGCCGACCAGCCGATGGCTGAGAGACCATTGATGGCGCCGGCGATGTTACTGCCCTTGATGCCCAGAGGCACCCTGGAGATACCAATGGTGGTAGAACCCACCTTGAATCCCATAAATGCAATAAGTGCGATGATGATAGATGATATCGGTGCTACAATTAAATTAACTTTCAGTGCGACAGTAAAGCCTGCGGCGGCGATAAAGCCTCCGATCCACCAGGAAGCCGGATGGCAGTTGGCTCCCATCCAAACAGCAGCCATATCCCAGAAACTGTAGTGACGGGATTCCATAGGGACATATTCTTCAATCCCAAAATCTGTTTTTTGCTCTGACATAATAATCTCCTTCATCTGACACCCGGTCGCGAGCCAGTTGCCGTACAAGTTTCGATAAGTCTTATCTTACTCTTATAATTCTCCCCTGCCCACTCCGTCCCCTTTGTCGTATCTGCAACATTGTGGTCTGCTTTTGCAGAAAGTGAAATAAGTCTAACCAGCTCTAGCAATGTTGATACTTCAGCTAGATAATTCTGCGTCAAAAAAAGCACCCCCATCTTACAGGAGTGCCCTTTGGATTCATCATTTGGATTTCGTTTGCCTAGCTAACAGACTAAATTTGGATTCCGCTTCAAACTAGTACTAAGCAATCACCCCTTCAGTTGCTTATCCCAGCATATAGGGTATTCATCTCTTCTATGAAATCACCCCAAGTTGGATTTTGCCTTTTTTCACTATCTGTAAGATGATATTGGTATTTATAAAGCATTCTCAAATGCTTCTTGTCGCCAAAGCCGGCTTTATGCAAATAGAAGATTAGCTCATACATCTTTATTGCCTGGATATTATCTAACCCTGTTGACCACTGTTCTGCTTTCTCTATCAATTGAATAGCGTTATAATCATGCGCTGCAAAGAAAAGAAGCCCTTTCACTGCAATATAAGAAAGCGACTTAACCTCTCCTCGATCATCTTTGTTATCAAGAGCAGGGTCATATTTGGTCAGTTTATATATCTTTGATTCGACGTAATCCCTAAGCACTCTTTCATGTTCGCTCAAGCTTGAATCAATGTGGAGTATTAAGTCCGGCGGTTCACATTCACTATTAAGCTTACTATCGGCAAACGCTCGAACTACGGGCATAACCAGTTCACTATAGACAGCTTCGTGTATAGCTAGTCTGGGAAAAGCTTGAAAAATCGGAGTCAACCAAGCACTTTCAAATAATGGAAAGTCGAAACCTCTTTTAGAAACACTGCTTCGATTTGGCGGGATAAAAAAATTGGCATCCAGAGTGATGATTTGATCCGGATGCCTGAATATGCTTATCATTGCTGGATTGGGTGTGGTTACATTAACCTTCATCTTCACCCTCCCCACAGAAATATGCTTCAAACTCGTCGAAATCTTCTTTTGATGCAGTGATCGAATAACCGAAATCATCTGGAGATTTGCCAAATAGTCTAAGGGTGTCCGCAAAGACATCTTCATTGATTATTTGATCTTCGAAGTTCCGAATAATAACCTCAATGTCTTTTGCGCTGGTACCTATTGTATTGGTTGCCGAATTCAATTTGGAAAAGACCTCCGAATTAATAGCCTTACCCACCTTAGCATACTCCCCGTATATATCCCTTTCGTCGATACTATACAGCTCCTCATATTGATTATCAGAAATTGCGTCGATTTCCCTTAATCTCTTAACTATAGATCGATAAGGCAGCCACCAAGTACACTGTAATCTTGCAATAAAACGGACCAGAGTTTTAATCTTTATCCCAACAATAGAAGATACTCTAAATTCATCTAGTATAGTTTCTCTCAGTACATTCTCCGGTAGCAAAAACTCCGCTGCAAAACGATTGGCACTCGCTTCGATTATATTCTTTCCCTCATCTTCAGGCCTACTAAGATGCGAACCCGTTCTTGTATAGTAGTGGTATAGTTCATGGGCTAGTGCAAACAGCTGTTTATCATAGTAATCAGCCGTATTAAGGCCAATAAATACTAGCTCATTCCCGTCTTCCTCCGAATACATCATTGCTGCAGAAAAAGCTGGCTTCTCACTATCTGATTTAATCGGGTATTCCATTAGCAAAATCTTCAGATTATCTAATACTGTGAACATATCGTTAGCAATTGGAGTCTCTATAAAACCTAGCTTTTGACGTTCTTCACGAGCTAGCTTCCGTATCTCTTCAATTTTTATTTCGCCAAGACTATCAAACTGATTCATTTTCATACTTGCTCCTTAGGGATACCTGCTGTCTTAACGACAGCATCATAGTGAAGAGTTTCTCAACACCATCTATCTCGTAATCCGTTAAAGCCTCACTACTTAATGCGATGAATGAATTGCTTTCTTGCTTATCGATAAACATATCTGTAATGTCAAAACCCAGTACGTTGGCCAATGCTTCGAATTGACTAATTGAAGGAATAAAATCTTGTCTTTCTATTCGGCTAATCATGGCTCTGTTAATGCCAGTGCGCTCGCTCAGTTCATCTTGTTTTAGGTTCTTTTCCAGTCTCTTAGCTTTTACAGTTTCAGCCAATTTATCAACTGATAGAGTTTTCATATCCATACCCCCTTCCATTGCATATCAAGCAAACCTCACCACTAAGATACTTAAAATAACAAATATTGTCAAATCTAATGATATTTTACGAATATTTTATTTAAAGAATCATGCAGGACTATCCTAATAGCCAAACTTGACTGATTCCGAATTCTCTATGACGCCGGCAAGCTCATCCCCCAATTCTTGACTTAGAATTCTGATTACCGAATCATCCTGCCTATTTGGCCCCAACAGGTTTACTCCACCATACCACACAATCTCATTATCAATTACTGCGAATTTGTGCTGATTATTTTCAATTTGCAGTACATCTATGCCCTGCTGGCGCAATTCACTGGCTAGTCTGTGCATAGATATTCTTGCGCTATCTGAATACTCCTCAAGATTCTTAATACAGATTGCAACCCTAATCCCATTACCATACTTTTTAAGTAATTCACCTTTGATTCGGTCTATCTTCTTCTTTTGGATATACGGGCTGGATATAACGATTGATAGTCTAGCATCTTCAATATCTTTCTCAAAGTTCGCTGCGTGATTATTAGCATCATATATGCCTTCACCAATTCTATAGTCTGACTGGTTACTGCGAATCGTATATCCCACCAAACGATAGCCGGTCAATCTCTTATGATACATTTTCTCAAGCACCGGTATATGAACGTCAATATAATCGTAAACCAAAACTTCTTCCTTGCCTTCATACTCTCGGTTCAACCGACCAACATACTGAGCGATACGTCCCTTCCAGGAGATCGGCATTGCCATGAAGAGCGTATCCAACCTGGCCAAATCAAAGCCTTCTCCTATCAACTTGCCTGTCGCTACAATTACAACCTTATCCTTATCCTCGAGGTTTCTGATCCTATCTAATGCCAATTTTCTATCCTTGACACCCAACCTACCGGAAAGTTCTATGGTTTCATATTCTTTGTTCTTCATCAAACCAAGTAACAATTCTATATGGCTCGTTCGTTCTGTCAGCACCAACGGTTTGCGATTATTCATCATTGCATCATCAATATCTTTGACAATCAGTTGATTCCTGGTCTTGTTTTCACATATATGTCTGTATACATCGCTGATATGCCAATCTGTTTCATCTTGGCAGACAGGTTTTCTGCAAGATGTAAACCGTGGAATAACGTAATGATCGAAGGAACGTTTCAATGCCTCCTTCTTAGCATCAACTCTATATCTGATTGGTCCACAATACATAAAGATAATCGGATGATGGCCATCTTTGCGAATCGGTGTCGCTGTCAGACCGTACACATATTTAGCTCTGGTCTCGGATAAAATCTTGCTAAAACTAGTAGATGATACGTGGTGACATTCATCGACTATGATCATGCCATAATTATCAATAATCCCTTTAACTGATTTATCTTTGTCAATCATGGACTGCATAAGTACGACATCGATATGTCCATTAATATTATTCTTTCCTCCACCGAGTTGCCCAATCACTTTGATTTTCTTCTTCCTACCTCTCTTCTTCTCAGGTTCAGTCGGTAGCTTATAACGTATATCAAGAAACTCTTCCAATCGTTCAATCCATTGCATAGCTAACTCTTTAGTATGCACCAGTACCAATGTGGAGACTTTCTTTTCAGCGATTAATCTGGCTCCAAGTACGGTCTTGCCAAATCCGGTAGATGCTGAAAGAACTCCTGTATCGTGTTCGCTTAATGCTCTGAATGCCTTCAGTTGGTCTTCGCGTAATTGTCCGCGAAATTCCAACTGAATCCTCTTACCCAACTCCTTGCCCTCGACAATATTACTGCTGATACCATACGACGCAAACTGTTCCAATATGCTTTCTTCCAGTCCTCTTGGCAGCACTATGTACCGCTCATCTTCTTCATATACAACAGTCACTCTCGGTGTATTGTAAGTAGACATCCTCATAGCCTGCTTGGCAAAGAATTCAGGATTGGCATATGATCCTAAGCTTCTAAGAAAATGAATCCCTTTCGGTGATATTCCCTGTTTGTCAATCCGAAGCCCCTTGTTGGATTTGATAATAAACGGATCAGGAAAATCATTTTTTGACACCTTCACTTTATTATAATTGGAAATCAGATCTGTTTGCGTCTCAGCACCGCTTATTAACTGGTTTTTCTGCAATCCTATGAATTCAGTAACAAATTGGGACTCTATCTTCTGTATGCTAGATAGTAACGCCCACTGATCAGAAATTTCATGATACTCCCGGTCTACAAAAACAGTATTATGTTTCTTTCTGGCCTCCATCTGCAATGGCAGTGCAATTAAATTGCCGAATCCCCCTTTAGGCATGTAATCCTGGCTAGGAAACAACCTGTCATACGAATCAAACTTGATGGAATCACTTTTTAACATGGCTAGACTGAGAATAGCCATCCCAAATTTACGGGCTACCGATGCCTTAATGGACTCTATGAAGAAGAACCACAGATGGCATCCGTTGCCCGACCTAGACCTTTCGGCATACACAGGCACTCCCTTAGATTTACAAACCTCTCGAACAACACAGCTATCCTCCTGCCAAGTCGACTTATCGAAATCCATCACCAAAAAACGACATGCGTCATCCGCATTAATAGTATATGTTCCAAGAATCATATCTCCCAAGAGATGTTTCCTAAGAAGCACATGATCCAATCCGACTAAACTGCTGTTCTTGCATTTCGAGCAAGGTATCTTTGGTTTCTGACATACCCCACGAACCCATTCATTTCTGCAATACGGTGTATAGCCAGACTGCCCTTTTTTGTTTTCCCATCTCTTGGCACAGATATCTTGACGGCCAGCGAACAAGGATAAAAACAGGTCGACTTTATCAGCACTTTTGCTATTCTGGGTTAGCTTTCTAGTACCAGCCTCATCCGCAGCATCAAATCTGATAACAGAATCCGACTCATTTCTCACCGTATTAGATTCTGACCCAGCAAGGAGTAGCTTCTCTACTCTTTCCTTAAGATAAGTATTCTCTATAACCATAGATTCATATTCAGCCTGCAATTCAAGATATTTCATTAACAATTCATCGTATTCCATAATTACTCCCAATTTAATTCTTGCGTGGTAGGAACGATTGATAGCACTACCCATCTTATAGCATACTTGAATGATTCTTTCGATTATTGTTCTGAATATAGGCGTTCTGAGTTTCACCATCCTGGTCCAACACGGACAAGAAACGTTGGGCTGGACCTTGAGGTATGTTCTTGCCAGCCTCCCACGCTTCAATAGTTTTGGGAGACACCCCCAATAATTCAGCGAAAAGCTTCTGGGTGAGCTGGTAACGTATTCGGATGGCCTTTATCTCGGAACCCCTGTAGTTTGGTAGCGCAGGAATATGGATGACCCTAGTCCTGGTTTTCTTGCTATTCCCTTTTTCATATTCAACGGCTTCATTCAAACCATCGACAATACTGTCATACATGAGAATCCTCCCTTTTCAATTCGTCCCTCAGCTCCTTCACTATCTTCCTGATCTGGTACTTCTGTTCCATGATTAAGTTCTCTTGTTTGCCCTGTCATACGCACTACCAGGATACGTCTTTCCATATTACAAAAAATCGACGCACGTGACCCTGATGCTTCCAGACTTTCTGAATAATGCTCATTCAACAAACTCTCTCAATATTTCACTCATCTATATAATACCCTATTCTATAGGGTATCTCAAGAGTACAACTCTAGTACAATCATCTATGGAGCTAGTATATTCCGTTAGCCCCTTTCCTTTATCAAAAGCAAATGGCAGAGCCAAGCTCCGCCATTTGCATTAAACTTATGCATTTAGAATCCTGTCTTTACACTTCTGAAACTGATGCTTACTCGAACTCCCGTACCAGTCCGTCCAAATGTCCAGTAGTTCTTGAGGAGTAGTTCTCGTCCAACGACATCGACGTGTAGGTGAGTAGAACTGCCCATCATCTCAGAAACATACACCGTTGCTGAAATACAGGTGTTCCCTTCCTCAGAGCTGAGCGCAATATGCTCTGGACGGATACCTTAGGTGATATTCTGTGGTTCAAGTTCCTTGTTCCCCCTAAGATCTGCTACACTACCTTCCAAAGCTATTCAGGTGCTTAAGATTACTCTGAATCCTTCCGAGCGAATCTAGGTGGTATAATCAAAGGGGCATCTAGCAACTCATTCGTCAATAACCCGTTGAGAAAACTCACCTTTGACCCAACCCTATCAAGGGATTCAGCCAGGCTTTCTTCCACCTTAGCGATATCAGCCTCGTCGTCATATAGAAAATCCAGACGCAGGGTTATCAAGGTCTCGAAAACGTAATCGTTCTCACCTTTCACTGTTGCTTCGATGATAGCCGTCGCTCTCCTCTTATCTCTGCTATTGAAGATGATTTCATGCTCGAGTTCAGCAAAGATCCGAATACGTCCGCCGTCTTCAGGCAGCTCCCTCAACTTCCTGCTGCGAATCGACTCTACTGTCATATCCCTTAGATTCTCCGACATAACCTACGTCCTCCATCCATGTACTCATCATCCTCGCCATGGTCCTTTCTGCCCAACTCTCTTTGAAAATCTATTACGATAGGACCTTCACTATTGCTCCACGATTCATCTAGACTGACCATATCTACTTTTTCACTAATATCTCCACACCCATGCTTAATCATACGATTCTGTCGACCAAATGCATCACCCAGTCCCATAGAGATATATTGATTCAATAGCTGATTAATGCTTACCCCTTCTTCTCCCGCGCAGATCTTAAGCATCCTATGCACTGACTTAGAGATACGGAGCAGTAGTTTGCCACTCAGGGATTCCTCTTCATCATAGCGTTCCGGCCTCTGTATTTCCGTCCCATCCTCTAGGGCGATTTCCATATAACTCTCTACTACCTCCAAGACTTCATCATACGCCTCCTGGAACGATGTCCCATCCCCTATTGCACCGATTCTGGGTATCTTGGCATAGTAGATACCATCTTCTATAGAAAATTCCACTTTGTATTCACGCAGATCATACATGCTCATCCCTCCCTTTCTACCATACGTTCTAATCCTTCTCCATAAAATCCGCAACCATCTCGATCTTCTTAAGGGCATCGAGAACATATGGCTTACCAATCGGTTTGTGTCTGGGTATATTGACTGCCCCTTGCGTATAATTCAAATCCGGATGTTTATACGTGAAATGACTCCCCTTACCCCTAGTTACGGTTTTCTTCCTTTGTACGAAACCTGACGCCCTCAAAAGTCTATCCAACTGTTCGAAGGTTACATTCTTCGGATTATTCTTAATTTTCATATACAGTTTTAAAAGTTGGCTCACGGCATGCTCTCTCTCCATTATTATAGTACTACATTCGATATCATTATACATCCAATCCGCGCATTATTCCTATTTTATATTACTTTTACGAGTTTTATATTTTCCATGCAGGAACCGACTCTTTCACTATTGCTCCTTCTTGGTGATCAGATATAACCTCAATATCGCTCCCCTCGCCTCAGAAAGCAATATGATCACTTATCAACCTCATATCTACTCCCTAAAAAAACGCCTTTGAACTACCCACCACTTAATCCATAAGGACTTGAAGTGGGGGATTCCGAACGTCCCGCTTGTAGCGGAACGAACTTCGCAAGGAGTTTGCCATTTAACTTTCGCCCTGGCTATTGCAGGGTGGCCTTATCCGCTGAATCC
>DAOUPV010000142.1 GCA_030625965.1 Clostridia bacterium | reverse complement strand
TCCCGGGTGTCCCATCCATACAGTGTTGGGGCAAACGCCGCCGAACAATGCGCCGATCATGGTAGCTACGCCGTCAGCAAACTGAGCTTCACCTACATTGTAGTTGTCGCCTGCCGCTTGGGCACTTTCCACGTTGTCCATCGTCTCGATGAAGTTGTAGATTTCGATCGGGATGATGACGTTCAGGTAAGGCATGATATATTTAAATCCAGTAATAATGGCACTTATGGAAGGTTTGGGCGGGTAAAATTTGCCTACGCCGTCCAAGACGATTTTTGCTTCTCCCATAGCCAAGGCCAAAGCAATACCTACCAGCAAGGATACTACCAAGGGTGGAATCTTCTTGGGCAGTTTGTATCCACCGATCAGGCCCAGGATGGCGATGATCAGAACTGGCATACCTAATGCAGGTAATGAGTAGATTTCGAACAGACCTTTGGTTGCGATCCACAGGATAGCGATACCAGCCAGGGTTCCCAGCATGGCCACACGTGGCAGATACTTCTTGATGATTGGTCCCATGAACGCGCCACAGGCTTCAATCACACCACCTAGAAAGCAGGCAGCCATAGCGGCTTTCCATACTTCTTCGGGAGGCAAACCGAGTCCGAACTGCAATGGAGCAATAATTCCGAAAAGATACAAGAATGCTACCGGCGTACTAAGTCCGGATGGCAGTGCTGTTACATCATTACGGCATTCTTTCTTTGCCAGTCGCTTGGCCATCCAAGTGTAGTAGAGACCACTTGCCAAAAGACCGATTGCCATACCGGGCATTACCCGGAAGAATACCAAGTCTGTAGGCCAGCCAAAACCAATCAAGGTTGCAGCGACCAGTATGAAGGTTCCTAAATTGCCAGCAAATACATAGACAATACCATTCGTATCGCCTATAGAGATCAATGGTTCTTTGACAGAGCATTGTGTATTAGCCATTCAGTATTTCCTCCCTAAAATAATTGTTTTTTTACTAGTTTGGAATAATAGACTTATGATTAATTGATGGGTTTACCTTATTTGATTCCCCCCCTTCACCCATCTAGTGAATGAATTGAGCGGTGCCAGGATGATAAGGTGCCATGTTGAAATTTGCAACGCTGTTTCGCACTACTATAGAATTCTCTGTTTTCACACAGATGTCCTTTGTTCTTGATAAATAAGAAAGAGCCTCACAGGAAGACTTTTCCTGTCATTGACGACAGTTAAACTGTCGCGACGAACAAAAATACAGCATATCTCACATACAGAGCAAACAATAATGCGATGCCAACCGAATTGTTGTTAGATGAGGAAGACCTCTTGGTTGGCATTGCATATATTATACTGTTGTGGTTTAGGAATAAATTCCATCTCCAGGCATCGGAATTCCCAGATCGATGGCGAATTGACGTTTCTTCAGATAATACTCAAGATAGTCATCATTCGGTACGACCTTCTTGACATCCCAGCAATCTCTAAAGCTTACGCCGTCTTCAGCATGGCCCAGCTGATCTTCGAACAATGGTAGCACTTCATTGAGTATCTCATTGCCCTTCTTAGCACTAAGTCCGCACGATCCCTTGAAGACTGCCGCACTATACCAGGCCTCGATGGGTGTCAGATGGTTCTTGGCACGACCGCCGGCGGAACGTGGGCTGATGGTGAAGGACTGGCCGGAAACCGAAGCTGCCACGAAACCGGTGATGGTCTCATAGAAGAACATATCCGTGAACGGACCGGCAGTCTGGTTGATGGTCTTCATCAACAAGATGTTGGAGTTTCGGGCAATGGCTTGCGTAGCCATGGATTGTGACCAGAGGCCATGTCTTCCACAGTTGCCGGAGTATCTCAGGTCATATGTCGGCGAGCCGGCTAAATGCGCGCCTACCGCGGCAAACTGAAGGATGTCCGTGGCGATGGAAGCCAATGCGCTACCTTCAGGACCACCTGTGTATCCACCGATCATGGTAGGAGACTCTGAACGAATAAAGTGTCCAAGCTCATTTGCCACTACGATTTTATGCAATGTCGTATAGTTGATCTTCATAGATGCCGGATTGAGGCACAAGGTGATCTGTGGATGATCATATTGTTGGATAGAGGACAGATAACCCAAGTGGGTACTGGCGCTGGCACAAACACAGTTGCCGATGCCGCTTCTGCCGGCTCTCCATTGCGCTTCTTTTCTGAGGCGTGCTTCATAGATACCTGCCAAGGTCTCATAAGGAGTGTCAGCCAATAGTGGGCTTCCCAGCACGGTGTCCAAAGAAGGCCCTTCTTGTAGGTCTACCAATCTACTGGAGAGGATGCCTTGAGCCAGGGGAACGTAGAGTTCCTCATCCATCTGGATGGACAGCGGGCCTGTGAATATGGGGGTCACGCCGTCGCTCGGTTTTCTGGCCTTGACTGTAACTTTTTCCTTGCCCAAACCGATGTCGAAGCTGCCGGGAATCTGCTTCCAAGCTCTCTCCAACTCATCTTCGTTGACGCTGATGATGCGTTCGGTGTCCGGACATAGGAAACCAAGTCTGAGTGCCAGATCATAACCAGCCTTAAAGAATTGGTCTGCCAAGTCTTCATCGCCATTGATGGGATTGGCGATATCACAAGTACCATTCAAATTGTATTTCTTCAGTACCTCTTTAATCGTCTGAGGAACTAATTTGAAATCCCATTCTTTTTCCGTACATCTTTTACCAGTTCTGGTTTTGTCTAATGTTTTTAGTATTGATGCGCTTGAACCCATAATTATCCTCCTTATTCTCCAATGACTATTTCGTCGACTTTATCCATTTTGACCAGCTTCTTACAGACTTCTACTCCGCCGAATGCTGTCCTAGCGTATCCGTCTGCACCGATATCTTTAGCAAACCCGGCATTGATCGGACCACCGCCAACAAGCACTTTAAAGTCATCACGCATACCGTCTTCAGTCAGGTTGTTGACCATTTCTTCCATATAATAAGCTGAA
>DAOUPV010000055.1 GCA_030625965.1 Clostridia bacterium | reverse complement strand
TAAAATCACCTTTCCTTTTGTTATATTAGTAGCCTGAACAACTCTAGTATAACGGAAAGGTGATTTTGTTGTTTAACAACCATTTCCGCACCCGCATAGCGGGTGGTTTTATGTTTCGCTTGCTTCGCAGCTCAACTAGCTAAAGCTACGAATAAGCAATAACTTACACCTTATATCCCCATAGCTAAAGCCAGGGGCTTTACGGTGCAATTTGGTAAGGCGGTCGTCATGATACGTATCAAAGAATTTGCTGCCTGGTTCAGGCTAAGCGTACGCACCATACATTATTACCACCATATCGGACTGTTGGTTCCCGCTCTTGTGGATGAAAAGGAGCAGCGCTGGTATGGGAGGAAGAAGAAAGTATATTGGAGCAGTTCCTTCGGTACAAGGAGATGGACTTTGCATTAGCGGAAATCAGGGAGTTCATCGAGAATGGCCGGAGCGATGAAGCTGACCTGTTGAAGCAACGGGCGATTCTTTTGGCCAAGATCTGAAGAATCAGGCACAGTGTGGTCAGGTTGGACGAACTGCTCGACAAGGGTGAAGGAGGAGAGAGTATGAGTAAAATTAATGAAATAGATGAATATGACCGCCTGAGAGGGGAATATCGACAGGAAGCCAAAGAGCGTTATGGAGATAGCGAAGCCTTTAGGCAGAGCGAGGAGCGCACCGCCGGCTATGGAAAAGAAGACTGGAACCGGGTGAAAGACGAGACCGATAGGATTTTCATGTCCTTCAAGAAAGCCATGGATGAGGGAAGAAGTGAAGATGGGGTGGTTGATCTGGTGGAAGAGTGGAAAGATTTCATCTCCTCCAGTTTCTACGATTGTACTCCGGAGATTCTCTCGGGTTTGGGCGAGATGTATGTGGAGGATGAACGTTTCAAAAAGAATCTGGACAGTTATGGTAAGGGATTGGCGGAATATATCAGCGGGGCCATTCGGTCGTATGTTTCTGTGAAGGAATAAGTGTACGGCGAGTCGAATAAGGAATATGGAGAACGACAAAACAGAAGGGGTGACAGATGGGAACCGTAGCCAACGCGTTAAACATGCTGTATATCTTAAGCAGCGGTCGGACATACAAAATCAGAGAGCTGGCTGAAAAGCTGGAAGTCAGCCCCAAATCGGTTCGCGTATACCGGGAGGCACTGGACGGTGCCGGCATCTATGTGATGGAAAAAAGAGGGAAATACGGTGGATACTATCTGCCCAAGGATTTTCAGAATACACTTCTTGGTCTTGACCTGAACGAAGAGGAAAAGATGGCTTTGGAATTGGTCGAAGGTGAAATGCGAAGTAGCCGGCATGTGGAAGCCAAGCACATCAGCTCGTTATTGACAAAACTGCAGCGGACGGAAGAAAAGAAGCATCATCTGGAGAGCCCGCCACTGGATCAGAGTACCCATATCGTAGGTGGAGCCAGACCGAATATCGATGCAGAGAAGGAACGTGAAAAGCTGGTGCGCATCATCCGGGCCAAGCGTGAGAGGAGAAAGGTCTCTTTACTATACCGGCCACTAAGCGGTACAGAAATCCAAAGGACGCTTCATGTATATAATACCTATACCTATAGAGGGGAAATCTACATGGTGGCATTTTGCGAACTAAGGCAGGAAATCAGGGATTTCAAGCTCCGACGGGCACACCATATCGAATTACTGGATGAAGTGTTCGAGATGGATGAGCAGTTTTCCATATCGGATTACATGAAAAATTGCATCGGGGTTTTCAAGGGTGAAGCAATCAAACTAAGATTGAAAATCTGGGAGCCATTGGCTCAGGTAGTGCGGGAGACTGTTTATACCGACAACCAGAATATTGAGGAAATACCTGAGGAACAGGCTATCCTGTACACAGCGACCTTGAGGGGTCGCCAGGAAATCGTAGCATGGATTCTCAGCATGGGTTCAAAAGTGAAGGTCATTGACCCAGCTGGACTGAGAGAGGAAATAGCTGAAGAAAGCAGGAATATCCTAGCATCATATCAAGAGCCCTCTGCGTAGCAGAGGGCTCTTTGTGTGGTCGACATCATTGATAGATATATCCATAGACAGTTATATATTGGAGAAAACTGCCGAGCAGTATGAACATATGGAATATTTCATGGAATCCGAAAGGACCGAGATGCAGTCGAGGATTCTTCCTACCATAGATGATGGCTCCGATGGAATAGGAGACGCCACCAGCCAGTAACAGGATTACCGCAGGCAGGTTAAGCTTATGATATAGAGGGTAGACGGCGATGACGGCTGCCCATCCCAATATCAGATAGATGCCTGTGTAGATCCATCGGGGTACGACCAGCGAAGTCATCTTCAGTATGATGCCTGCCAGAGCACTCACCCAAATGAACACCAACAAAACGTAGCCCATGGTATTTCTGAGCGCCACCAGGCACACCGGGGTATAACTGGCTGCAATCAGTACGTAGATCATGCTGTGGTCCAGTATGCGCAACTTCTCCACGGTGCTATCCTTGCCAATGTATGCATGATACAGACTGGAGGCACAGTATAGCAGAAGGAGCCCCAGGCTGTAGATCAATGCTGAAAGACCGGCGATGCTAATCAGATCGCCAGCTTTTATAATAAGCAGGATAGCTCCAATCAAGGATAGCAGCACACCGGCTAGATGCGTAACGGTATTTAGCGGTTCTCGAAAATGATTCATTGTTCCTCCTGCTAATCTAGTAATCAAAACTACATAGGGTTATATCAATATAATGCAACAAAGGTTGCGATATGTCAATAGCTTGAAATCCATTCCATAATCCATGGGTCTATAGTATAATAGATGAGAAAGAGAGGGACTATGGACAACATGGAGCAGAAAGCCTTGATGAAATCAGTTGGGAAGAATGAATTACCGGATATTGATCTATATATGGATCAAGTCACCGGTCTTTTGAGGGACAAGTTGGGAGACATGGCTGGCGGTGAGAAGAATCCGGTGCTGACCAAGACTATGATCAATAATTATGTGAAATCCGGGGTGGTTGATAAGCCGCTGAAAAAGCGCTATTCAAAGAACCAGATGATGCAGATGATATTGATCTATAGTCTGAAGAGTGTATTGCCATTGCAGCAGATTAAGGAATTCATGACGCTATTGCGGGATGAATGTGAGCCGGAAGATTTCGAGAAGGTATATGAGTTGTTTTTTCAGGTGCAGCAACAAGTTTCAGATGAGAGAAGAGTTGAGCTGATGGAAAGTACGGAGCCATCGCTGGAGGAGATTCTCGGATGGGCGGTAAGGGCGGACCTATACAAAAGGATGACCCTATACGCATTGGAAGAAAGACAAAAAAAAATAGCACCTTAGGTGCTATTTTTGTATTATGCCTTTATTGATTTTTCTAGTCTGGATTTTTGACGGTCAGCAGTTCTTTTGTGGATCAGGTTATTTTTAGCTGCTTTATCGATAGAGCTGATAGCGCTCACCAATAGTTCCTGTTTGTCTTCTGCGTCATTGGTTACAGCATCGCGAAATACCTGAATGCGGTTACGCATGCTAGCTTTTGCTGATGCATTTTTCAATTGTCTTTCTTTGGAAAGAGCAGCTCTCTTCTTAGCTGATTTAATGTTCGGCACGCCTCTCACCTCCTATTTACATTTTTTGTTCAACAAAAGGTATTTTATCACTATGTGTAGTATAATGCAAGAAGAACAAATGAAATATTTTATAACAGAAACAACTTTAGCAGAAGGGGTGAGCTTATGGCAACGCAATATCAGAAGCGTATTGCCGCTGAAGGGCAAGTAAGTAAATTTTGCCTTTATACTTTTTTGAAGAATTTAAAACTGTTTGAGCCGTTCTTAGTGATTTTTCTGCTGAACCAGGGTTTGAAGCTGGTGGAGATTGGATTGCTCTATAGTGCAAGGGAAGCGGCCATCTTCCTAACGGAAATCCCTTCCGGGGTCATTGCCGACCTCTGGGGTAGAAAAAGGGAGCTGATGAGCTGCTTCTTTTTCTATGTCCTGTCGTTCTTTTTGTTCTACATAGGACACAGTTTCGGCATGTTTTTGGGTGCCATGATCCTTTTCGGTTTTGCGGAAGCGTTAAGATCCGGTACACACAAAGCCATGATCTACAGTTGGCTTGAACATGAAGGACACTATTCCGAGAGGACTTATATCTATGCCAAGGCAAGATCTTTCAGCATGTGGGGTGGAGCGGCCGCCGGACTTATAGGCGCTGGACTCCTTTTGTGGACGGGAAGGATCCGTCTGGTCTTTCTACTCACAGCGATTCCTTATGTACTGGATTTCTTCTTGGTAGCCAGCTATCCGGATTATATGAATAAACCCCGGGGTGAGCGTAAGTTCCGTGTGCTATACACATCGACTATCCGTATCCTGAAAGGGGCATTGGCGCCAGGGCTTCTGCGGCGCACCTTGGTGAATTCTTCGACATATGA
Source organism: Clostridia bacterium (assembly GCA_030625965.1). GTDB lineage: Bacteria > Bacillota > TC1 > TC1 > UBA5767 > UBA5767. The sequence goes on along the minus strand of DAOUPV010000055.1, from coordinate 10,584 downwards.
AGGGATATTTCGTTCAGTCCGAGATTACATTCAGCCCATTTTGGAAACCATACTGCTAGGCTATCTGGTGCATGGATCCTTGAAGCCGGATCAGAGTCTCTATTTGGTTTTGGGATTGTCCTATTTCACGATATATTTCTTCTCAGCCATTGCTGCAAGCCAGTCTTTCCGTTGGAAAGAAACCTATGGAGCTAAAGTCAGTGTTAACCGCATGTTTTTAGGACTGGGCATACTGTGCCTGCTGACCGGACTTTTTATCCAACAGGGTATCCTGGTGCTGCTGACATTCTTCCTGCTTTTCGTCATAAGCCATACCAGAAGACCGCTAATGGTCAGTATACTGGGTGGTCTGATTGATGAGGAAAGCAGGGCGACATTATTCTCTGTAGAAAGCCAGATCAAGTCATTGGTTATCGTGGTATTGGCGCCGATTTTAGGAGCCATTGCAGACTACGCAGGTATCCAGGTCATGCTCATAATACTGGGCCTGTTGGTGCTGCTGCTCAGCGTCCTGATTCGAATCCCCAACAAGAAAAGGAAATTCTTGTAGAAGACATACCATATGGATATAATGATTAGGAGAAAGTGGGGAGGAAATCTTTGACGAACGAAAATCGAGTGGCGAAAACCGCGGGATTTTTGATGGTGGTCATGATACTATCAAGAATTCTTGGATATCTGCGGGACATAATAATCTATTCATACTTTGGACAAAACCGCATAACGGATGCCTATAACGCGGCCTTTTCCATACCGGATTTTCTCTATATGCTTCTGGTTGGGGGGGCGCTTTCTTCTGCCTTCATCCCGATCTTTTCTGGCTATATCGCCAGGAAGGAAGAGGAGGAAGCCTGGGAAGTGGCCAGTATCATCTTCAACCTGGTTATGCTATTATTGCTCATCGGGGTCTCTATAGGATACGTGCTGGCACCCCAGCTGGTATCCCTGATCGTACCCGGATTCGAACCGCAATATATGGAAATGACAGTACTGATGACCAGGATCATGTTCCTTCAGGTCATATTCATGTCCATGGCCGGAATAGCCCAGGGCATACTTCATTCCTTCAAGCATTTTCGCATGCCTGCTTTGGGAAGCTTGCTGTATAATGTAGGAATCATCCTCGTGGGGAGTCTGTTGGTGCGTAGATTGGGCATCATTGGTTTCAGCATCGGCGTGGTGATAGGTTCTTTCATTAATCTGGTGGTACAGGTGCCTATGCTCAGGAAAAAGGGTGTCCGTTACCGCAACAGCCTGAAGCTTAACCATCCTGGGGTAAAGAGGATTATCTCACTGCTTGTACCGATTCTTATCGGGCAGTCGGTAATATATCTAAATCTGTTTGTGACTCAGAATCTGGCCAGCGGGCTGGACGGAGGTATGATTGCCGCACTGAAACTGGCAGAGAGGCTGATGAAACTGCCGATCGCCGTGGTTGGTATTTCCATGGCTGTGGCCCTGTTTCCAAATCTGACAGAATATGTTGCCACAGGTAACATGAAGCGATATCATAGCAGTCTGAGCACGACCATGAACAATGTGATTTTTCTGGCTGTGCCTTCAGCAGTAGGTTTGGCCATCATGGGCAAGTCGCTGATTCGGATGATGTACCAGCAGGGTGCGTTTGATGTGGCTGCGACAGAAGCCACGACCATAGCTCTGGTGTTTTATTCGGTAGGCATATTGGGCTACAGCGCCATACATGTCCTATCCAGAGCCTACTATGCTTTGGCAGACACCAAGACACCTGTGATTATCTCGTCTCTGTCCATGTTGGTCAATCTGGGACTCAGCTTGATTTTGATTCGGCCAATGGGGCACGGAGGGCTGGCCCTGGCCTACTCGATTACAGGAACCATACACATGAGCGTCATGCTCCTGTTCTTGCGGCGCAAGACGGGACCACTCGGTGGACGTATCATGCTTGGGACTCTGTCCAAAACCGCAATCGCCAGTGCTGGTATGGCCTTGTCATTGTGGATAAGCAACAGCTCGGTAGAGCGGTGGCTAGATATGGGTAGCAAGACGGGCCAGATTGTCTCGGCAGTTACCGGAGTAGTTGTCGGTTTTACTGTGTTTATGTTGCTTGCACGCTTACTTAAAATTGAAGAAGAGGCGCAAGTGCGTCAGATCATTGTAAAGCGCTTTAAAAGGAATTAATAGATAAGAGGGGATTACCATGCAAAAGAACATTAGAAATTTCTGTATCATCGCCCATATCGACCATGGCAAATCAACGATTGCTGATCGACTTATGGAATATATAGGAACAGTTGAATCAAGAGATATGACCTCCCAACTACTGGACTCCATGGATTTGGAAAAAGAGCGGGGAATCACCATTAAACTGCAGGCTGTTAAAATGCTCTACAACCGTGAAGATGGAGAGGCTTATGAATTAAATCTCATCGACACTCCGGGGCATGTGGACTTTACCTATGAGGTCAGCCGTAGCCTGGCGGCCTGTGAGGGTGCTCTGCTGGTGGTAGATGCGGCTCAAGGTATTGAAGCCCAAACACTGGCCAACGTCTATTTGGCATTGGAGCACGATCTGGAGATCATTCCGGTCATCAATAAAATCGATCTGCCATCCGCTGAACCTGAGCGGGTAATAAAGGAAATAGAGGAAGTAATCGGCCTGGATTGCAGTAACGCAATCATGGCTTCTGCCAAAACTGGGCAGGGCACCAAGGAAATCCTGGAAGCCATCTGTGATTATGTTCCAGCTCCCACCGGAGATGCCAAGGCACCCCTTAAGGCTCTCATCTTTGACTCCTACTTTGATGCGTACCGTGGAGCCATTCCGTTCGTACGGGTCTTTGAGGGTTCAGTAAAAAAGGGAGATCGCATCACCATGATGAAGACGAACGGATCGTTCGACGTGACGGAAGTGGGAATTTTCACACCGGCCATGAAACCGGCTGACAAGCTTTCCGCTGGAGATGTAGGATACATCTGTGCATCCATCAAGGACGTGAAGCATACCAAAGTCGGTGATACGGTTACGCACATTGACAATCCGGCGAAGCAAGCATTAGACGGATATAGGGAAGCCACATCGATGGTCTTCTGCGGACTTTATCCGGTGGAAAACAACCAGTATGAGAATCTGAAAGAGTCTTTGGATAAACTGCAACTGAATGACGCCTCTTTAGTTTTCGAGGCTGAAACCTCGCAGGCGCTAGGTTTCGGTTTCCGTTGTGGATTCCTGGGGCTTCTGCATATGGAAATCGTCCAAGAACGTTTAGAACGGGAATACGACATAAATTTGATTGTGACGGCACCCAGCGTAGGATACAGGGTCACACAGACTGACGGGGTCGTGATCGAAATTGACAACCCGTCAATGATGCCGGATACTACCAAGATCGAAAAGATCGAGGAGCCGATGATTAAGGCGAATATCATGGTGCCCAGTGAATTTGTGGGTGCGGTGATGGAGCTGTGCCAGGACAAAAGGGGAAACTTCCTGAATATGGACTATATCACAACAGATCGCGTGAGCATCCATTATTCGATTCCTCTGGCGGAAATCGTTTACAATTTTTTTGATCAGCTGAAATCTAGGACTAAGGGATACGCTTCTCTCGACTACGAACTGGCAGGTTACCATGACTCCAAGCTGGTCAAGCTGGACGTACTATTGGCCGGGGATGTAGTGGATGCACTGTCTTGTATCGTGCACACAGAGCATGCTTACCAACGCGGTCGCGGTCTAGTGCGCAAGCTGAGGAAGATCATTCCAAGACAGATGTTCGAAGTGGCCATCCAGGCTGCTATCGGCAACAAGATCATAGCTAGAGAAAGCGTTAAGGCCATGCGTAAGGATGTATTGGCTAAATGCTATGGTGGAGATATTTCTAGAAAACGCAAATTGCTGGAAAAACAGAAAAAAGGAAAGAAACGGATGAAGCAGGTGGGACGTATCGATGTACCCCAGGAAGCCTTCATGTCGGTTCTGTCTATCGGAGACGAGGATTAGATATTGAAAGACCAGGCCAGATCGCTATATGTGCATATCCCTTTTTGTCAGAAGAAGTGTCACTATTGTGATTTCGTATCTTACGAAGGATGTGACGCGCAGGTTCAGGACAATTATATAGATGCGCTCCTAAGAGAACTGGCACAGCAGAAGGAGCACTTGGATGAACAATTAGACACCCTGTATATCGGCGGTGGGACGCCGACGGTACTGCTCGAGGGTAGGCTGGAGCGACTGATTCATGAACTGCTCAGCAAACTTGAGATGAGCGAGGGGGCTGAGATTACAGTTGAAGCCAACCCGGGAACGTTGAGCAGAGAGCGCATGAGAAACCTGAAGGACCTCGGCGTGGGCCGCATCTCATTGGGTGTACAGTCCCTGAATGATATGGAGCTTCATGAGCTGGGCAGGATCCATTCAGCGCAGGAAGCGCGGGATGCCATAGCGGCCTTGCTGGAACTGGATTATTCGGTTTCGGCAGATTTGATGTGCAATATACCAAGACAGACAGCGGACAGTTTCGCGGCGTCATTGGGGGAATTGCTGGCGTTTCCGATTAATCATCTGTCCATCTATGATCTGAAAATCGAGAAGCAAACACCTTTTTACAGGATGCATGAAAAGGGTGAGCTGATACTGCCGGCAGAACCGGTAGCAGATGCCATCGAGGAAGTCAAAACCCGACTGATTGACGAGAGCCCCTTGTCCCGCTATGAGATCAGCAACTATGCGAGACCTGGTTTTCACGCAAGGCACAATACTGTGTATTGGCAGAATAAACCTTATCTGGGCCTCGGTGTGGCCGCAGTTTCACGCTATGGGGACTTGAGACGAACCAATGGTGCATCGCTGAGCGAATACTTATCTGCTGATTCTCAAGAAGGCCCTTTTTACGTGACAAATGAAATAATAAATGAGAAAATGGAACGCGAGGAAACAGTATTTCTGGCGCTACGACTGACCGAGGGGTTGAACCTCTCAGACTTCGAGCTACGCCATGGGTCTGCTTTCCAATTTTTTTACGGAACACAAGCAGCACAGATCGTCGATCTGGGGCTGGGCATGTTTGCAGACGGTCATTTTCGATTGACAAATAAAGGACTCGATTTTAGTAATCATGTTCTTTCGTTGTTCGTTTGATGAAAGAGGATGGAGGAGTAGTGATGAAGAAAATTCACGGAGGAATCGACGTGGGTTCTACCACTGTTAAGATGGTACTGCTCGACGAAACCGGTAAAACCTTGTATAAAGAATATCGAAGGCACTTTGCCAACGTCCGGGAAACGGTCGTTTCTTTGTTGCGGGATACATATAATCAAAATGAAGAACTACTGAGGCAGAATCCTCTTAGCCTGATGATCACCGGATCCGGTGGATTATCCATTGCGGAGCGTCTGGATATACCCTTCGTCCAGGAAGTTATCGCCTGTGCCAAGGCGGTGGAAGAAATGATACCGAGGACGGATGTTGCCATCGAACTCGGTGGTGAGGATGCCAAGATAACCTATTTCGGAGCCAATATGGAACAGCGGATGAATGGTACCTGCGCCGGTGGAACCGGTGCGTTCATCGACCAGATGGCTATTCTGCTGAAGACTGATGTGGCTGGATTGAACGACTTGTCATCCAAGGCTAAACAGATTTATCCCATCGCATCCAGATGCGGTGTGTTCGCCAAGACGGATATCCAACCTCTTCTGAATGAGGGTGCAGCCAAGCCAGACATTGCCCGCTCGATTTTCCAGGCTGTGGTCAACCAAACCATCTCAGGACTGGCCTGTGGGCGTCCAATTCGGGGCAATGTAGCCTTATTGGGCGGTCCCTTGTACTTCTTAAGTGAGCTGAGAGACCGTTTTATGGATACGCTGGGACTGACGGAGGAACAGGTGGTTTTTCCACAGGACTCCCAATATTTTGTGGCTATCGGTACGGCTTTGACTTCCAGAAATGAAAAGGAATTCCTGTTCGAGGATGTGTTGCCCAAGCTTGAGGAGTTATTGAGTCAGGACATGGAAGAAAACCATATCCTTAGGCCTTTGTTCAAGGACGACCAGGAGTATCAGGCGTTCGTTGAACGCCATGAGAAGGCCAAGGTGAAAAAAGTGCGTCCAGAGGAAGCGGAAGGCTATTGCTTCCTGGGTATCGATGCCGGCAGCACCACCAGTAAGATTGCTCTGGTGGATGAGTTGGGGCAGTTGATCTACTCCAATTATGGTAACAATGAGGGAACGCCGCTTCTATATACGGTCCGTGTTCTGAAAGAGATGTTCTCCAAATTACCAGAGAATGTAAAGATTGCCAAGACAGCCGTTACCGGATATGGGGAAGGACTCCTCAAAGCGGCATTGCATATGGATGTCGGGGAAATCGAGACGATTGCCCATCAGAAGGCAGCCAGTTTCTTCCTGAATGGTGTGGATTTCATTTTGGATATCGGCGGTCAGGATATGAAGTGCATGATGATCCATGAAGGGGTCATCGATTCAATTAAGTTGAACGAAGCCTGTTCCTCCGGTTGCGGCTCATTCATCGAGACCTTCGCAAAATCTTTGAATATGGATGTCAAGGAATTCGGGAAAGCGGGTATCTCTAGCAAGATGCCTGTGGATTTGGGTACACGTTGTACCGTTTTTATGAATTCCAAGATCAAGCAGGTACAGAAGGAAGGGGCCAGCATGGCGGATATTTCTGCGGGAATATCCTATTCGGTCATCAAGAACGCCCTCTATAAGGTAATTAAGCTGCGTAGCCCAGAAGACTTCGGTGAGAAGATTGTGGTGCAGGGTGGCACATTCTATAATGAATCGGTCCTACGGGCCTTCGAACTGATTACAGGCCGTGAGGCGGTGCGTCCGGACATCTCAGGCATCATGGGAGCCTTCGGTGCCGCCCTGATCGCTAAGGAGCGCTGGATCGAGGGGGAAAGCACGCAGATGCTATCACCGGAAGACTTGGAGCAATTCACCTATGAATCCAGCATGCGTCGCTGCGGACTTTGCGGCAACAACTGTCTGCTTACGGTCAACAGCTTCAAGGACGGATCTGAATATATCACGGGGAACCGCTGTGAACGGGGGGCAGGGCATGACAAGAAGCAGGATACCTTGCCCAACCTCTATGACTATAAATACAAAAGATTGTTTGCCTACCGCTCACTATCGCCTGAAGAGGCCAGACGGGGTACGGTTGGTCTGCCACGTGGCTTGAATCTGTATGCTCATTATCCATTCTGGCATACTTTTTTCACCGAGCTCGGATTCCGGGTGGTACGGTCCAGGCGTTCATCCAAAGAAGTATATGAATTGGGCATGGAAACCATCCCTTCGGAATCACTATGTTACCCTGCCAAGCTGACCAATGGACATATCATGGATCTTGTACAAAAAGAGGTGGATTTGATTTTTTATCCGTCCATCCCTTATGACATGAAGGAGGACATGGGGGCGGACAATCGGTTCAGTTGTCCCATCGTTACCTCGTATCCGGAAGTGATTGCCAATAACATGGACGTGCTTCGTGAGGCGCAGGTGGAGTTTCTACATCCGTTCCTGCCTATGTTCCATCCGAAACGCATGAAAGAACGATTGTTCGAGAGTCTTGCTGAGTATTACTCACTGAGTCGTGAGGAAATCAGTGCTGCGACCGACCGGGCCTATGCGGAACTGGAATGTTACAATCAGGATGTGCGAGTGGAAGGGGACCGTGCTCTGGCATATATCAAAGAAAATGCCTTGCCAGCCATTGTGCTGGCCGGACGACCCTATCATGTGGATCCCGAGGTAAACCACGGCATTCCTGAGATGATCAACACATTGGGTGTTGCCGTGCTCAGTGAGGACAGTGTTTCCCATCTGAGCCGTGTGGAACGACCCATACGGGTCGTAGACCAGTGGATGTACCATACACGACTGTATAACGCGGCCAGTTTCACACTGGACCAGAAGGACATAGAACTGGTACAGCTGAATTCATTCGGCTGCGGACTGGATGCTGTGACCACAGATCAGGTCCAGGAGATATTGGAAGGGTACGGAAAGATATTTACGGTAGTCAAGATTGACGAGATCAACAATCTGGGTGCTGCACGCATCCGGATCCGTTCGCTGATTGCCGCTATGAAGGAACGGAAGAAGAAGGGTATAATACCTCATAGGGTAAAGCCTAAGGTGGTCTACCCAACCTTCACCAAAGAGATGAAAAAGACTCATACCATACTTGTCCCTGAGATGTCTCCCGTCCATTTTGGTTTGCTGGAAGCGGCCTTCCAAAATTCAGGATATAAGGCCAAGAGGCTGCCACCGGTCAGTGCCGAGGCGGTTGAATTGGGACTCAAGTATGTGAATAACGATGCCTGCTATCCATCTATCCTGGTGACAGGGCAGATCATGGAAGGCCTATTGTCCGGAAATTACGACCTGAGCGAGACCAGCGTTATCATTACCCAGACCGGCGGAGGCTGCCGGGCGACCAATTACATTGCTTTCATCCGTAAGGCGCTGCAGGATGCGGGGCTTGGCCATGTGCCTGTGATTCCCTTGAACGTATCGAACGGTCTTGAGAAGTCTCCAGGCTTCAAGCTGACATTGCCCCTGTTGCACCGCCTGATCATGGCGGTTGTATACGGAGATTTGCTGATGAGGGTATCCAACCGGGTTCGCCCCTACGAGAGAAATCTGGGGGAGACGGATAAGGCGGTGGCCAGATTCACCAAGAAGGCCAAGAAGGCTTTAGTAACTGGTAACGTTCCGCTATTCTCGAGTGATGTGCGTGAAATCGTGAAATATTTTGATACGATACCTATCATCGATCAGCAAAAGCCCAGGGTGGGCGTGGTCGGCGAGATCCTGGTTAAGTTCCACCCCTATGCCAACAATCAGATTGTCCGCAACATCGAAAAAGAGGGGGCGGAAGCAGTAGTCCCTGATTTGCTGGACTTCTTCCTGTATTCGTTGCATGGCAAGGTTTACGACAATAAGGAACTGGCGGGAAGTAAAAAGGACAGAAGCGTGGCAATTATGGCTGTAGCCCTGATGGAACTCTATCGCAGGACCATGCGTAAAGCATTGAGTAGCAGTGAAAGGTTCAATCCGCCTGCAAACCTGGAAGAGTTGACCAGTGGTGCAGAACCGATACTGTCTTTGGGTAACCGTACCGGTGAGGGCTGGTTCCTGACCGCAGAAATGGTGGAACTCCTGAATCATGGCGTAAACAATATTGCCTGCATTCAGCCGTTCGCCTGTCTGCCCAATCATGTTACAGGTAAAGGCATGATCAAGGAACTGCGCCGCATATATCCTATGTCCAATATCGCCCCGATCGACTACGATCCCGGTGCTAGCAAGGTCAATCAGCTTAACCGTTTAAAGCTGATGCTTTCTGTAGCGCGGAAAAACATGTAAAATGGTTGAATTTAATATCAAAGAAGAGTAATATGGAGTGTAGTCTGCCGTGTATGTACAAACGGCAGTTTATAAAGAGGATATCCACGAAGGAGGAATTCATATGGCAGTACCAAAGATTAGTGTAGAATTAAGAGGAAAATCCGGATCCGCAGGATCCAGACAGCTCCGAAAAGAAGGCCAAGTGCCAGCCGTTATTTATGGTCATGGAGAACTGACTAGGAGCATAAAAGTTCCATACAAAGCAATCGACAAGGTGATTGATGAGTTCGGTAGCAGTTCCCTGGTGACTATGACACTAGAGGGTGAAGCATTACAGACCTACATTCAGGATGTGCAGAGAGAGCCTTTGAACCAGCACATTATCCACGTTGACTTCCGTAACCTGATTGCGGGTGAAAAAGTCAAGATCCGCATTCCTGTCAACGTTACCAATGTGGAAGCATTGACCAGGGAAGGTATCATGTTGGGACAGAACATCACTGAACTCGAAGTGAGCTGCTTCCCCAAAGATATCATTCAGAGCATTGATGTCGATGCATCTACCCTGGAAGTGCATGTGCCACTTACCGTTGGAGAGCTGAAATTGCCCGACACCATTGAAGCGTTGCATGACGCGGATGAAACTGTTGTGCAAGCATACTACAACAAAGTTTCCGCTGTTGAGGAAACCGAAGAAGAAGAAGAAGTACAACAACCAGTCTTCGATACCGGAGCTGCAGAAGAAGTATAGAAACGAAGGCGGGCCAATGGTTCGCCTTTTTTTTTACCTTGGAGGCATTGTTATGGTTCTAGTCAGAGTGGAACTTGAGGATTTAAATGAATTGCAGGACATCTGCATAAGAGCTTATGCTGGGAATTTTAGTGATCATTGGGTGGAAAATGGATTGGAACTATTCCTGGAAGATGAATTCAGCAAGGGAAAGTTGGCGAAAGACCTAAGCGAAGAGGTTTTCACGTATTACTTCATATCTGTGGAGGGAGAAATCCGGGGATTCCTGAAGGTGGACTATAATCTTCCCATCGGAGAATACCCTAAGAAGAGCAGTGAGCTGGTGAAAATCTATCACAATATAAAAGAGTACACCCTCCTCTATAGGTGGGTGGTGAATTTTATCACCGTCAGGGGAATATTTGGTTTCAAAAGTTGAAATTCGGCTGCTTTTGCAGTAAAATATATACAACGAACATATGTTTGCTTGA
>DAOUPV010000029.1 GCA_030625965.1 Clostridia bacterium | reverse complement strand
TTGATTTCCACCTGAGCCAAGAAGCGCCCTATCACGGACAGGGGCAACAGGTCCCCCGCATATTCAGCATGACTGGTATCGATCAGCAGGCCGTCCTGGGTGATGCTGATACCCTCGATAATCACATCGCCCTCTAGGACTGCAACATCGGAGTCCGCTGGATCTGCTGGACCCAAGGGGTCCTCCCCATTGGCCGGTGTTCCATTGCAACCCGCCAGCAGCATAACCGCCAGCAAGAGACCTAGCACAATATATATTCTTCTTTTCATGTCGAATCCTCATTTCTGTAGTAAAAAAATATGATACCATATTCCGGCCGAAAATACAGCCATTCCGGGTGCTTTGCTTCCTCGTCCATCATACACCATTTGAGATTTCCTTTCTAGCAGACCCGGAGATTTAAGGGCACGGAAAAAAGACGGATAATAGCAGGCAAAAATACAGCTTTTCTTTCCCATGAGAAAGAAAATATAGTATGCTGAAATCAGAATATAAATAAAGGGAGGAACTATTATGCCATTTCTTATTATCGGTCTAATCCTAGTCATCGGCATCTATGTCATGAGCGCTTACAACGGCTTCGTGAAACTCAGAAACATGAAGGACGAAGCTTTCGCCACCATGGATGTCTATCTCAAGAAACGTTACGACCTGATTCCCAACCTGGTGGAAACCGTCAAGGGTTACGCCAGCCACGAGAAGGACACCCTAGAAAAGGTCATCGCGGCCAGAAATATGGCTGCCAGCGCCACTTCAGTGGAAGACAAGATGGCCGGTGAGAACGCATTGACCGGTACATTAAAAACACTGTTCGCGGTAGCTGAAAGCTACCCCGACCTCAAAGCAAACCAGAACTTCATGGATCTGCAGAAGCAGCTCCAGAGCCTGGAGGGAGAAATCGCCCAGTCCCGTAAGTATTACAACGGCGTGGTTAAAGAGTACAACACCAAGACCGAGGTCTTCCCGTCCAACATCATTGCTGGAATCTTCGGCTTCGTGAAGGCTACCTACTTTGAAATCGAAGAAGGGGAAAGAGAAAATGTTAAAGTCAGCTTCTAAATATGTGCTGATCCTTCTGGGTGTACTGCTGTTCCTGTTGGCGGCTCCGACCGCCGCCCTGGCCGAATACTTTGACATTAGCGAGTATGACGTGCAAGTCCAGGTGAATAGCGACTATACCTACGATATTGTGGAATCGCTGACCGTGGATTTCTCTGAAGCACGACATGGTATATACCGTGAGATCCCACTGAACTTTTCGGACAGAACTGTGCGCATCAAGGACATCCGGGTTGATGGAGGAGATATCGATTTATCTACTGACAGCGGATATAAAGTCATCCGCATCGGAGATCCCGACGAATACGTGGACGGCCGTCAGTACTACCGCATCAGCTACACCCTGGTCATGGGCCAAGATAGGGACGCAGAGTCTGATCTTTTCTATCTAAACCTGATCGGCACCGACTGGGATGTCCCCATCCATAACGCCAGCTTCACAGTAAGCATGCCGGAGCCCTACGACTTTTCGGCTCTGAACCTCACCAGCGGTAATCTGGGTAGTGAAGAGACTGACAATGTACATTTCACACAGACAGATCAGGGATTCACCGGGGAGATTATCGGGCCTCTTGCACCCAACCAGGGTGTGAGCGCCTATCTGCCTTTACCCGAAGGGTATTTCGCGGACGTCAAGGGCCCAGCCAATTGGCCCCCGTACGCTATCTTGCTACTTAGCACCCTATTGTCACTGCTGGCCTACCGCATCTGGCACCTGCATGGTCGTGATACTGAAGTCATCGTGACACCCGAGTTCTATCCACCGGATGATATGACCCCGGCAGAAGCGGGCTATATCATCGACAGAGCTGTCCAGCCCATCGATGTGACCAGCCTCATCCTCTACTGGGCCGAAAAAGGCTATCTGGAAATGGAGGAAGAAGGCAAGAACCACTTCAGACTGTATAAAATAAAAAGCCTGCCAACAGAAGGTGTCCATCATTATGAACGGTACTTCTTCAATGCTTTGTTCGCCAAAGGCATCGGCAACGAAGTCTCCACCGCGGACCTGAAAGGCGATTTCTATGAGGAGATGGCCGCCGCTCAGGGAATGGTCAAAGCAAGCTTCACGGACGACAAGGAGAGACGGTTGACCAACAAGTCTGCGGACGGATTCCGCTTCCTGCTGGTGCTCTTCTCCCTGTTGCCCATTTGGGGTATGGTGGGATACGGAATCTACCGCCTGAACGCGGGATACATCGCGCTCTCATGGGCTCTAATTGCATTTCTCCCAACCTTGTTCCCAGGCATCGGCATCGCGCTTGCAGCCAACGGAATCATTAACCGCAAGGTGAACCCGCGCGGTAAGACTCTGGGGCTTATGATTGGAGGATTCATGCTGATGGGCGGAGCGATACTGGCATACCTCATACTGGTGAACATGTCCGAGATTTTCATGTTAGGCCTGCTTGCGCTCATCTTTACGCTGGTCATCGGTTTTCTAGCCCAGGCCACAGAAAAGCGTACACCATATGGAACCCGCATTTTGGGTCTGCTCCTGGGGTACAAGCAATTCCTTAAGACCGCCGAGAAAGACCGGATTGAACGGTTGCTGGAAGAGAACCCCAATTATTTCTATGATACGCTACCCTACGCCCAGGTACTGGGTGTCACCAAGAAGTGGGCCAAGAAGTTTGAAGGCCTGACCATGGAACCACCCCATTACTATCGGAGCCATGGCGGCATCTTCAATGCCTATATCTTCGCCACGGTCATGGATCGCAGTTTCCGGGTATCGGCCAGCGAGATGTCGGTCAATCCCAAAGCCAATTCCGGCGGAGGAGGTTTGGGCGGCGGCGGTTTCTCCGGTGGAGGCGCCGGTGGTGGCGGTGGCGGCAGCTGGTAAAAAACATTAAATGTTTCCTAAGCTGTCACAATTCTGTAACCTACCCGGGGTATGATAAGTTCATATCAAGGAGGTATAGAAAATGATTAAGAAAGTTAGTATCATTGCATTGACGCTGGTAATGCTATTGGGTGGAAGCGGAATGGCCTTGGCCGCCGCATCAGATGATGCAGTAGGCCAAGGATACCTAGCCACTCAGGGACTGGACCACGAAGCACTGCTGGAACTGAAGCTGGAGCGCATCGAGACCCTTTATTCGGAAGGTCGCATCGGCGAGGAACAGGCCAATAATTTCAAGAAGGCCATCACCGAGCGCATGGAAAACTGCGAGCTGGAATGCACCGGCGAGGGACGCCCTGATAATGTGGACCGTCTGAACATTGGATTCGGTTTCGAAAGAAACGGTTCCACAGGAGAAGGTAACGCACAAGGTTTAGGCCAAGGAAACGCTAAAGCACAAGGCATAGGTCAAGGAAACGGCGCCCGTGGCACCGGTGGTTTGCGCCTAGCAGACTGCATCCAGGAGTAAAGCCAAAACACATAGTTCCAACTCACTAAGACGCCCCGAAACCGGGGCGTCTTTCATTTGAGGATGACCTCCATATCACTCCTACTGAGAAATCTTTATAGCATCCTGGGAACTTTTCCGCTCGGTTAGAGTCTAGAAGTGTATAGCAGACACCTAGAGGAGGAATTACAAATGAGAAAAATTTTAAGTTTAGCTATCGCATTAATGCTCGTCATCTCAGCCGTCGGCTGCAACTCCACAAATGGAAGCGAGGCATCCGAACAACTCCGGGGAGACGATTTCAAACTGATCGGCTCAACCCCAGTCGATGTATTTACCTTGTCGGATGAGACCCAGCGGGCCTTAGAAGAAAAACGCATTGAGGCAGGACACTACCTGTTCGAGGAGGACGGCGTCCCACATCTGGCTGTATTCTCAGGTGAACGCAATACCGGTGGTTACGCCATCGAGGTCTATGAGATATCCCTTACGGAAAGCAAACTGAATGTAAGCACGGTGGAAACCGAGCCCGGCCCCGACGTGATGGTGACTCAGGCTTTGACCTATCCCATGCAGATTGTTAAGTTGGAAGGCCTTGAGGGCATCGAGGACCTTACAGTTCAAGTGGATCTGGAAGACATCAATTCCAGTGATCCCGGTGATGGACACACAGACGATGGATACTACATCTCGCCGACCGACGAGATTCCCGTTGGCGAAATCATAACCGTCGGAGAGATCATGCAGTTTGACGGCAAGTACATCCACATCATCACAGGTGACCTGGTCCAGGTATACGAATACGACACCAGCCAGGCTGAAGATTACTATCTGCGTCAGACCGTGCAACTGGTCAAGGGTGAAGAAGCAGACACGCTGGAACCCTTCATCATAGAAGATTTCTCCATGCGTTACACAAACATGGGTAATCCCATCTATGATGTATACGGAGAAATAACCCGGATCGATGACGAATCCATTACCATATCCGCTGACGGAGAAACCGTGACCATCAAATATTACGACACCGTCTACGCCCAAATCGGTGACATGGTTGAAGCCCATTACATCAATCACGGGGACCCTGATGAGAACGGGCTGGTCGGCATCTACCGAGACGATGCCCGCATGGAAATGGTAGTTCGGGATTTGATTCGCAGTGATGATGGTTCCCTGACCATCTACACCTCCGATAAAGGCAGTGAGAATGTAGACTACCACGTCTCCCAGGGCGGCGCCGCCCTGGAAGTGAACCTGTCCGAGCTGAGCACCGGTGACACCATCTACGTCTATGCCGACATCATTATGGAAAGCTACCCGGCTCAGGTGATAGCCACACGACTTCTGAAATAGAAAATATCCCTTGGATTTTGCCTCGGAAACGGCTCCGCATTTGCGGAGTCTTTCCGACGTTCAGCCCTGATTTAAGTTTCACCTTGCAAATACCTCCTCCCTTGGTCAAGATATAGTTAAAGACATTTGCAAACCAGTATGCTTGAGACGAGGTGAACTATGAATCTGTTACGCATCGGAGAAATGGCCAAACTGAACAAGATATCCGTGCAGACGCTGCACTACTATGAGAAGATCGGACTGCTCAAGCCCCAGGTGGTCGATACCGAAAGTGGCTACCGCTACTACCATGTCCGCCAGTGCGCCACCCTGGACCTGATCGGTTACATGAAGCTCCTGGGCATGTCCCTCACCCAGATCAAGCAGCTGTTCGAGAAGAACGACGTCTCCCTGATCAGGGAGAACATCGCCAGCCAGCTGAATTGGATTGAAGAGCAGAAAGAGAAATTGCAACAGATGGAACGTGGCGTACGTCGCTTCCAATTCAGTCTGAAAGAATTCGAGGAAACGTCACAAAGCAGGGAAGTCGAGCTGCTAACCTTCCCCGAGCGCAAGATCTTCTGCTATGATGGCAAACAGGACATCTACCAAGGTTCTATTGAAACCTACGAGTACATCATCCGGGAACTGAAGGACCAGGCACGCCTAAAGCATCTGCCTATGATATACTTCTGCAACGTGGGCTCGGTAATCCGACAAGACAACATCCAATCCAGAAATTTCTTTTCCAGCGAAATCTTCGTTTTCGTGGATGACGAGTTCCCTAACGCCCCAGAGGTCAAAGTCGTTCCCGCCGGCACCTATGTCTGCCTCAGTTTCCGAGGAGAAGACGGCTTTGCCAACGAACTGGACTATGCCAAAATACTGCTGGACTACGTGGACAAACATGGCTATTCTATCTCTGGCGACTACCTCTGCGAAGTAGTGGCCGAGCTGCCAGTCTATGACACGGAAGCACGGGGTATGTTCATCCGCATCCAAGTTCCTGTGATTAACGCTTGACCCTATAGCTACAATAGAGTTTATACTGAGAACAGATACAAGTTCTCCGATTCCATTCATCCCGCACCTTGACGCGCATCCTGGGGAAGAATGGAACGATGGGCAAAAGGAGTAATCTTTTCGCCTGCCTGATTGCGAAGGAGTCGTTCGAGTTATCGAATGGGCTCTTTTTTGTTATTTTCAAGGAGGAAAACATGAAACCAGGTGTTATCAAAGTCAAGGTCAATCCCGACCAGTGCCAAGGCTGCCGGGCTTGCGAGTCGGTCTGTTCCCTGTTCCATTTGGGACAGGTCATGCCGGACGCAACTGGCATCCGCATCAGCGAGCCCAGTCTGGGCCATTTCGAACAAACTGTCTGCCAGCAATGCATCGACATGGTCTGCGCAGAGCCCTGTCCTGTCGATACTATTTCCCGCGACGCCTATTCTGGTGCCGTGGTCATCGGGGAGAACTGCATCGGTTGCGGCAAATGTGCGGAAGCCTGCCCCATCGGCGCCATTTCCATGATTACAACCGACGGTAAGAAGATGGCATTCAAATGCGATCTTTGCGGCGGGTTGCCCGAGTGTGTCAAGATTTGTCCGCGCGAAGCGCTGGGATGGTAGGTGATATTATGTATGGATATGTAGACAAAGTACTTAGAATCGATCTTACGAGCGGCTCCATCAGCAATGAACCACTGAATCAGGAATACATGAAGCGCTATCTTGGCGGTGAAGGCTACGGCATGGCCCTTCTCTGGGATGAAGTGCCGCATGATGCGGATCCTTTCTCACCGGACAACATGCTTTCCTTCAACACCGGACCTCTTACCGGCACCCCGATGGCTTCTGCCTCCAGGATGTCCATTAACTTCATCTCCCCGCTATCGAACACCATGGGAGCCTCCAACATCGGCAGCCATCTGGGCGCTGAAATAAAGTTCTCCGGCTATGACACAATCATCTTCAGCGGTGCGGCCAAAGGTCCCGTCTACGCGCTGATCCATAACGACCAGGTTGAAATCCGGGACGCCTCCCATCTCTGGGGCAAAGATACCCGGGAGACCACCGAGGCCCTGCTGGAGGAACTGGGAGACAACTACAAGATTGCCTGCATCGGACAGGGCGGAGAGAACCTCTCCAAACTGGCCTGCATCTTCAGCGACGACTGTTTCGCCGGACGGGGCGGCGCCGGGGCGGTGATGGGCTCCAAGAACCTCAAGGCCGTGGCCGTCAAAGGCACCGGCGCAGTCCTAGTTAAAGACAAAGATTCTTTCCTGGCCGCGAACAAGGAAGCCATCGAGGAAATCCGCTCTGAAGAGTATACCTGGGGCGCAGTGCACGGATACGGCACCCCGGCCTGGATCGGTGGCGTCGATGAGTGCGGCATGCTGCCCACCCGCAACTTCCGGGAGAACGCCTTCGATGAGATTGAAAAACTCCTGCCCTACAACCTCTGGAATGATACGGACAATTTCGAAATCCGCCGACGGGCCTGCTACTCCTGCCAACTAGGTTGCCATAAGTACGTCACCATGAAGACCGAAACGGATGACGTTCCCGTCGGCGAGCTGGAATACGAGACCATCGCAGCCTTGGGCCCCAGATGCGGTGTAAGCGACTACCGGGACATCTCCATGGCCAACTACTATCTGACGTTGCACGGTCTGGACACCATCTCAGCCGGTGCCACCGTCTCCGCTGCCATGGAATGGTATGAGGAAGGGCTGATCGGCAAGGAAGACCTGGACGGCCTGGAACTCAACTTCGGAAACGGCAAAGCCATGGTGGAACTGATCCGCAAGATGGGTCTTCGGGAAGGTGCGGGAGATCTCTTCTCCGATGGCTCAGAAGTGGCCGCCAGACGCATCGGCAAGAGCACCTTGGATTACACTATGACCGTCAAGGGCATGGAGATCTCAGCTTCCGATCCCCGGGGCAGTTCGGCCATGACCATCGCCTTCGGCACCTCAGAACGAGGCGCCTGCCATATGCGACCTTACGCTGGTACCATAGATGCTTTTGGCTACCTCTATCCCGATCTTGGCGTAACCGAGGCTAAGGACCCCTTCGACGACAACGAGGACAAGACCTGGCTCAAGGCAGTCAAGGAATTCTTCGTGGTGACCAACCTGATCGGCATCTGTGACTTCAATGTAATAAACTGCGAATTGAAAGCCAGCACATTAGCCAAAATCTACACAGCGCTGACAGGCATCGAGACGGACAAGGACGAGCTCTTAAGAAAAGCCGAGCGTACCATCGCCCTGGAGCGGGCCTTCAACTATGAGCGCGGATTCAGACGCGCAGACGACCGCCTGCCCAAACGTTTCATGAAAGAGGCCGCCCCCTACGGTCCACCCAAAGGGCGCACCGTGGATATGGAAACGGCGCTGACCCGATTTTATGAAGCCTGTTCCTACGACCAGGAAACAGCCATCCCTACTGCTGAGAAATTTACCCAGCTGGGCATGGAAGACATATCCCGACAACTCTCCCTGTAACAAATGATCAAACGAAGAAGAGGACGCCTTCAGGCGCCCTCTTCTTTCGTTCAACTGTATTCATCGAATATGGTTTCTCAATACGGGGCGTAGCTGTTCTCCCCCACATACTGCACATTGTCGCTGAAGGCGATGTAGAGCAGATAGACGGCCATGGCAATACCCATGAACATGGATAACACCAGTACCAGTACTCCGATGGATCCACCTACACCGAACGACTCGAACAGCTGGTAAGTCCAGTACAGATACAAGACCACATTGAGCAGCGGTATCAGGTAGGCCAGGATGTACCAAGCCGACTTGTCGATCATATGGAAAAAAAGTACGAATTGAAGTATTGGGATGAATGCCATCCAGGCGTTCCTGACATTGGCTTTCTGGGCCATCTTATAGTAAGCCAGGGCATTGACCAGATAGAGCCCAAAAGCCATTGTCATAATCAGGCCAGATGCGAACAAACCTGCTATGATATCTGTTGCTTCATACATATGTTAATCCTCCTTTTCTCCCATCATACCGAAGACTCCTATGCGTTACAACAAAAAAAGAAGCACCGGATTTCTCTAGCGCTTCTTTGATGATTTTATTCTAGTTACTAGTCTTCCACAATAATCTCAACAGGAGACAGGCTGTGGATATTGTCTGAGATAGGGCAACGCTCATCGACTTCCTTGATGAATGCTTCCTTCTCTTCTTTGGTCATATCGGCGTCTACCGTGGTATAGGCCTTGATACTTTGGAATCCCGCACGGTCGTCTTTGGATTTGCCCAACAGTACATCTACATTCAGCTCTCCTTCAACCCGGCAAGTCACGTTGCGCAGGTCGATGCGTCTTTGGTTGGCGATGATCCGTGCAATCGTGCAGATGCATCCGCCCAAAGCAAAAAAGAAATACTCCAATGGGGTCGGACCCTGGTCTGTTCCGCCGCCGGCTTTGGGTTGGTCGATGACCATTTTGTGGTCTCTGGCCTGCATCTCAACTACTAGGGATTTCCCAACACTTGCATTAATGCTAACTTTTTTCAGTGCCATATTTTCCACCTCTTCTATTTGGTTTGATTAAGCTTTTCGCTCTACCTAACCATACGCTTGTGTGAAATTAATTACAACCAATCTGCAATCAGGATTTCCGAACCTATATCAGCATTATTAATAGCATATGTTCAAAAGTCACTCCTCGACTTCACGTTTCCTCCCATAGGCAAGAACCGCATTGATTTCCCCCCCGATCAGCAGGATCATATTGCTCATATAGAGCCAGACTAGGAAGATGATGATACCTCCCAAACTGCCGTAGACCCTAGTATAGCTGCCGAACCTATTGATATAATACGAAAAGAGCATTGAAGCGACGATCCAGCCTGCGGTACTAAATAAGGCGCCACGCCAAACGTTTCTGAACTTGACATCGGCATTTGGCATGAAACGGTAGCAAAGCGAAAACAGAAGCACCATGATGGAGATGGGCAAAGCATATCGCAGCAGATTCCAGACCTGCAGGAAGTAATCGGAAGCACCCAATAAGGTGAAGAAATATTCCCCGATAAGGCGACCGAAAACCATCAAGGACAATGTCGCGATAATCAGTATGATTAGTCCCACGGTGAAGAGCAGCGACAGACCCGCATTCTGCCACATGGGTCTGGTGTTCAAAACCCGGTACGCCTTATTCAAACCCCGGTTTAGGGCGTTCATGGCCCGACTGGTCGAAAAGAGCGCGAAAATTGCGGAGAAGGATAATAGCGTAGTGCTCTTGGCATCAATGGTTTCCTGTAGCACGCTGGTGATGATCTGCATGGTTCCCGAAGGCAGCACACTTTCCAGGCTCTCAGCCAAGACCCAGGTGCTGAGCTTGGTGTAACTAAGCAGGTTGATCAGAAAGACCAGGAAAGGGAATATGGCCAGCGTCAGGTAATAGGTAAGCTGAGCCGAGCTGGCTGGCATATCATCGCGCATAAAACGTTTGCCCAGCTGAACCAACCATTTAAGTCCCCGCAATCCACGATTTGTCTTTTTCATCTTGCTCCTCCTTTTGTCCAATCTATATTACTATTCTACCATAGAGCGAATCGAACCCATACAAGAAAAGGAAGCGGCTCCGCCGCCCCCCACAGAATGAAGCCGGGAATACTCCCGGCTAATCATTTGACTCTTTCTTTTTGTACCAGATGATATCATATCCGTCCTCACTGTTTTCCGTGCGCTTCACTTCTTCGAAATCCTTGAGGCATTCCACAGGAAAATAGGCCACATACTGCCCTTCCTTAAGACGCACTTCCCGATCCACCAAAGTCAGGCAGATTTCCAGGACCAAATCCAGATCCAATGCCTGGCGGTAGATCTGCTCCCCACCAATTACTATAGCACCGGGATACTTGACCAGCTCTTCCATGTTCCCCAGCACACAGGCGTCATCAAACTCAAAGCAGGTCGACAGCACTACGTTGGTCCTGCCCGGCAACGGATTCGATCCCATGGATTCGAATGTCTTCCGGCCCATCACCACGGTGCTCCCCATGGTGTATTCTTTAAAGTGCTTTAAGTCAGAAGGGATATGCCAAGGCAACTGATTATCGATGCCGATGATTCCCTGTTTATTCATGCAAGCGATGCATTTCATCTTGGAGGCTCCTTCCCATTAATCGTCAATTTGAAGATACCACGAGATGTCACAGATGTCATGCTAAATATGGCCTGCGAACAAAAAAAGTGACATATACATCCATGTCTTGCTAAGAAAAACGGGGATCCGAATTTCGGATCCCCGTTCAGTGTTTATATCATTCAGTCCTTGAATATTAATCTTGCTCGGTGATTATTTTGGCTGCATATTCATCCGGATTATCATCCAGCAGCTCATCGAAGTAGGTCACTTTAACATCGGCGTCTACCTCCAAATCAACATCAACTTCAGTATCATCCCCGATCAGGAACAGCGTATATTCGCCATCATCCAGATCCACTAGGATGCCCGTCTCATCACCGACATCACCGTAAACCTCATAGATCCTGCCCGTTACGGTCTCTTCCCGGATTTCCACCATTCTGGCAACATAGGTTTCAGGATCGTCATCCACATCGTCCCGGTCATAGGTGACCAGCACCAGGAGTTCTTCCTCTTCATACCTATCTTCCAGATCGCCAAAGTCGATTTCCTCATCGTCCTCATCGTAGAGTTCAGTATCGTCCCCGATCAGGAACAGGACATCGTCATCGATTTCCACCGCTCCCAGCCAATCTTCCATGTCATAATCATCTTCGATGTCCTCGAGGTAAATATCCAGAACGCTTTCAGCTTCTTCCACGCTTAAAATATCTGTAATATAACCGAGCATGCTCTCAGCTAACACTTCCACCTTCTTGGCCAGGTAGGTCTTGGGATCATCCTCCACTTTGGGACCGTGGTAGGTCACCCGGACTAACCATTCGTCTTCCAGGTCATCCAGATCAATGTCCCCACCTTCCTCGTCAAGAATCTCGGTGTCATCGCTGATCAGGAACATCCTGTCACCGTTCAAGAGCAATCCGCCTTCGGTATCATCCATGTAGAGTTCGTCTTCCAGGTCACCCAGTTCGGACCAACTCAGTCCCAGCTCATCCTTGGCATCTTCGTCATCAAGCACGCCCTGGACGCGCCCTTCCGTAGACTCCTCGATTTCTTCGATCTCATCGGCCACGAAGGCATCCTCGGCCACCTCGTCATCCTGGTAGCTCACTTTGACCCACATGCCTTCTTCCAGATCATCGAATTCGGCATCCGCTTCATCGAGCAGCTCAATCATGGTGTCATATTTGTCTACCAGGAAGGTGATCTCTTCGTCCAGCTCGATGCCACCTGCCAGATCATCGAAGCCCAGCGCGTCAAGCTCGGCTTCCAGAGCTTCCAGCTCATCCTCATCTTCCGTCAGGTCTTCCAGCAAGTCTTCGATATCATCGAAGATATCCGTGATGAAGCCGGTCATGCTGTCTTCATCAGGTTCTTGAGGACCATCCGGTCCTGCTCCGCCGCCCTGGCCCAGCGGTTCGATGCCGCCGGTTATCGTGATTACACCGACGGAGGTGAATGTCTTGTTGCCCCTGACCATCAGTCCGCCTTCTTCTACGTCGACGTCTAAGTCAACCCCGACATCCTCCAGAGTCTCTTCAAGCAGTTCCAGCTCTCCCAACAAATCCAGGCTGATATAGGCTGTGCCCTTACTCATCTCGATGCCTTTCTGGTCCACCTTAAAGGTAAAGAAGTCCTCATCCGCCTGATGGGCTGTGATGGTCCGGTCCTCTCCGTTCCAGCGTACCTGGAATCCGAGTCCCTTCAGTACATCACGGATAGGCACCATAATCTCATCGCCGCTCATATAAATCTTGGTTTTGTTGATGTTCAGCACTCTGTTATTGACCATAAGCATGTACTCATAGCCGCCACCCTGGTTGCCGGTCATCTTGACTGTCGCATTGGTGTTTCCCTTGGCCGGTATACCGCCCGCTATGGCGTAATCGGCAGCATAAGCCGTCGAAGTCGCCAGCAGGAAGCATAGCGCCAACAGTACAACTAGAACCTTCTTCATCATAATCCCCCATTTCCTTAAAATTGCTCATCACTCACAATAATCGCACGACGCGATATTTTCCTACTTATATTATACATCCAAAGCAAATAAGTTGCCATCTAGCGGATAGAAAACCATAAGATTACCACTATTTCCACAAGATATTTCTATAAAAATTCAATATTCCCTTCCGATCCGTCTTGCATCCCATTCTATTCAACTTGCTATGTAACGGTATTGCTCATAAAAGGGCCCCTTAGGGCCCCAACAATTCTAAACAGCAGTATCATCCGACAACAATGCCGAGTCTCCTCCATTTACCTCTGGCTCTGTTCTTTTTCCAGCTGAAGCAACCAGACCTTCTTATCCAAGCCACCTCCATATCCGACCAGATCTCCGTTGGCCCCAATCACCCGGTGGCAGGGAATGACGATGGAAATGGGATTTCTATTGTTGGCCATGCCCACAGCCCGGCAAGCTTTGGGATTGCCGATGGCCTCAGCAATCTCTTTGTAGCTCCTGGTCTCGCCGTAGGGTATTTCACAGAGCGCATCCCACACGCTCCGCTGGAAATCGGTGCCAGATGGCGCCAAAGGCAGATCGAAGACAGTCCGCTCACCCGCGAAATATTCCTGCAATTGGTGCACTGCCTCTTTACCCAATGCACAGGTTTCAATCGTCTCCGGCATCTCAACCTCATCGCCGAAATATAGGCTGACAATCTTAGAATCCATGCAGCCGATCCGGATATTCCCCAGCGGTGAACCGCAGTGCGTGTATATTACATCTACTTGCTTGTCTCTCTTATCCATCTTTCTTCCTCCTATCGCTAAGGCCGTCTGCTCTCATAGGGAACGTTGGCCTGGAACGATTTTTTCACTGCTGATTCCCTTGGAACGGCTTTCAAAAGCAGGGGCACACGTCTCCTGATGGAAGCGTATGATAGTACAATAACCTATCGCATTTCAAGACTATATTACCATTAATCCAATGATAATTCTTCCCGTTTTACTGCATTCAATACTTACTCTAAACTTCACTCTTTATTAGGTTGCCGCCTTGTGCTGTAAGCGACAAAAAAGAGAGGTGCCTGTTAAAGGCACCTCCCTTCCCCAACTGCTACACTATTACCCCTGGGGTACTAGAGATTATTCTTCCTCTTTCTCACCTTTGGCTTTCTTCATGGTCACATCGACCTTGTCCATCAGGTCAGGGACCATCTCTATCAATTTCTCAAAAGCATGTCCTTTGCTGATGGGCAGGATTTCCACGTTGCCGTCCTTAATGACGATCATGGCTGTCGGGAAGATCTTGGCACCCATACCACCACCGGTTCCCGTACCGCCGGCTCCTGTGGCATCACTGCCATTGCCTCCGCCATTGCACATACCGAACGAGATTGTAACTGCCGGAATCATGGTCAGACCTTCCATCTTGATGGGGTCGCCAATCACAGTTCTTTCTTTAACAAAGCTCTCAAACTTGTCAAACATTGCATCCATGTTTACCTTAAAATCAAATTCCATAACTTCTCCTCCTTACACCCAATAGCATATTTCTAGACGACTTATGCAATAATACTCTCAAAGCTATATACAGCAGAACGATGATTATGATTCGTCCTTCCAGGTAGAGTTCACCTTCAAACACCTCCCGGTCGAACGCATACTCCAGCTTCATATTGTGAGCCCCGATTCCCCGCAGGCTCTCCAGCACAGCGCTCAAGATACCTGTATAATATGGGTCTTCGAATCCCAAGATACCGTACCCCTCGAAGCGTCTAGGCAGCACCTGCCGTAAGACTGTATTAACACTATGCAATACGTATTGCAGTCCCTCCAGGGTGAACACTTTGATCCTGTTGTTCTTCTTCTTTTTCTTTTTTTTCTTTTCTTCCTGTTCTTTCTCTTTCTTGACCTTACTCTTTCCCATCTTAGACAAATCTTCAGCGCTCATCCTGATGGGTATCCCGAAGATCCGGACCTTCCCGGTAAAACCTGTTCCCAGTTCATAGGTTCCTGTTATACCCAACAATCCGAACAGCCAATGGAGATCCGCCCAGACGGTCTTCTTCTCCCTACTTACCCCACGCAGCTTATAGCTGAACGGAATGAGTAGTATGAACAACAGCAGTATCAGAAGGATCAATAGCAAAATCCATAGTATCTTCAGTATCAACATGGCTTATCTCCTCGATACGGCCAGCTTATAGCTGCGCTTGATCAGAGACCCCGATGTCTTGGCAATCGATCTACTGAGCACTTTCACTGTCTTCGCGGCAACCCTTCTGCCCGGCAGATGATCCAGGAATATCAGCGGTCCGTTCACAGCAGCCGCCTGCACCTTGAGGAAGTCCCCCGCGGTGAAACCTTTTCCAGTGGATTCCACATAGACCCTTCGTCCGATGAGATCCAACTCATCAGGCATCTCCATATCCGCTGCAGCCCAAGAATCCAGTTCAGCACTAAGAGTCTTGATCTGTTCCAGTTTAATACGGCAATCCTCGGAGGTCCGCAGATGCTCCTCGAGCACAAGAACATTCAGTTCTTCCAGTTCCCCGTCCAGATATTCATGTAAGGTTTCCTCACTGATCCTGCATGTCATGGCTCCACCTCCCATACCTTGTCATCGTTTAGCTTCAACGCCAGGACTTTTCGTCCCCGGAAGAGATAGGTCTTAATCGTCCCCTCAGGTTTTTTCATGGCCTGGGCGATCTGTTTGTAACTAAGTCCCTCGTAATGCCTAAGGATGATGGCCGTTCTCAGTTCCGGTCTGAGTTCACTGACCAGCCGTCCCAGCCGCTCCCGGCTCAAATGGATCATCACCGTCTCCTCGGTATCAGACGGACCGGCCACCCGGTCCAAGAGACTCATATCTTCTTCCCCGGCATCCAGCGACAGTGCTTCCTTCCTGTCCCTTTTGAAGTTCATGCAGGTATTGACCGCAATCCTGCGAACCCAGGGTTTCAGGTTCTTAGCATCCGCCTTATCCCAGTTCTTCAAAATCTTCAGAAATACATCTTGAGTTAGATCCAATGCATCCTGCTGGGATCCGCAATATCTATAGCAGATGGCATAGACGTAGCGCTTATACTGTTGGAACAGCTCTTCAAATTCTTTCCTGTTACCTGACATGATCCACCCGGCGATATGCGCATACCTTCCTGTGATCCTCTCACTATCCTATACACCAAAACAAGAAAAAAGTTTTATCTTTTCTAAGAATTGTTAGAATTTATGTTCCGCATCGAAAGGTCCCCCAGTGAATCCGTTCCATTTTGTCCCTAATGCAATACTTCTTGAAAAGCATAAAATCTCCTGCTATATTCCCTCCAACCTAAAAGGGAGCCGGATCATCCGGCTCCCTTATCACATCCCCAGTGAGCAAAAGCTGTAGTTCACGCCCAATTGGTCACTGTTGTTTCGATGTCAGCTGTTATTCTTCAATCTGTTCAAGGTTATACCCCAGTATCCTGATCAGACGGATATCCGTATAGGAGTAGGCGCTCATGGGGCAGTTCAACCGGTCCGTAGTGTTGGAATTAATGAGGTAGTCCAGCACCCGGCCATGCTCATCCCGGACCACGTCCACAATAATCACTGAGTGGTTCCACTCTCCGCCAGCCCCGTATTGGATGATGTCACCAATCCGTCCGCTATAAATATTACGTCCGACAATGGCCACCAGTCCTGAACCCTGGTTGTTCAGGGCGTACTCATAGAACTCGTCTACACCGGCCCAGGAGGCTGAACGACCACTATGCTTCTCCCTGGAATCCAGATAGTCCTCATACCACTTCCACTGGGATGTGATGTGTCCGGTTGCATCCATGGGGATGCCACCCGCCAGCAGACATTGACTGATGTAGTTATTGCAGTTCCCACCTTGGTCATCGTAAGCATCCCAGCGCGGGTTGCGCAGCTTGCCGTAGGCCGTCACCCAGTGATTGGCATAGGCGACCGCCCCTTCCCGGTCGTAAACGTAATCCCATTCCAAATCTTCAGCAAGCATATCCGTTCCTTCCTCCAGATACCGCTCATAATCTTCTTGGTTGCGTTTGATACTCGCCAGACCATATTCCAGGAGTTCCCTCAGAATCTTATCAGGATCCAATATCTCCATACTTACAGGTTCCAATTCTGACTCCGTTACCGGTTCGTCCGCCTCTACTTCTCGCTGCATATCTTCAGCTGCCGTTTCCGCAGCTAGGAAGGCATCCTCCACCAAATAATAGATGTCCTCTTCTTTGCTATGGGAGAGGATTTTCCAATTACCCTCCCGTTGAACAACCGTAAACCGGTGTTCGATGCCGCTGCCATAAGTATCCGTTTCCTGGGTGAAGGAATAATTCATTTTATTGGATTCCAGCAATACCAACTCCCAAACTCCCTCAGTTAGCTGCTTAGCCTCTTCAATTTCCATACGGATGTCATAGTTCTTAAGGGTCAGGTCGTTCCGTTGGGCGCGGCGTACCTCAATCAGGTAATCCAGACACGTCTGATTGATGGCCGCATTAAGCCCGGCCGTCTCTTCTAGCTCATCAAAATGAACAGTCAGGTCCTGTGTTTCCAGCCTGCCGAGCCCTTGGTAGTAGTCCATCAGATAATCGACTACCAACTCTTCCATACCCAGTGGTAAGTATTGTTCCTCACCGGAAAAGAGTTGAACCGTTTTATCATCCTGCGCAAGCGTGTCGGACGGTAGCGGTTCCAGAGCGCTTGCCTGCGTGTCAGTCTCAGCCACCATTGACGCTCCCTCTTGCAGGTCTGGTAGGATCACAGTATAGGCCACTACACAGAAAAGTAGTGCTACTAAGATGATTGCCTGGCGCCATATTTTGTTTTTCGCTCCATTTGTTTCCGCCACATTGCCTCCCGCCCAATCGGGTTATACCCGTATCGGTTATGCTCTTCCTAATCCGCAAAGCCAGTTGTCTACCATACGTAATATATTCTCTCTAAAACTGCTTAATCCTGTTACGGATGACGATACCTGACCAAATTAAATTTTACATTTCCTTATCGTTACGCTTGCTTTATATGTCTGGATTAAGGCTCACTTTAAATACCCAACCATTTTGGTTGACTTTAAGTAGTTGCCATGATATCTTCTAGTTAGTTTATCCTAACTATTGGAGGAATTATGATTACAAGTTTATTGATAACGTTGCGAGAAGGTCTGGAAGCGGCCCTGCTCGTCGGGATTATTCTTGGGTATCTGAAAAGAACAGATTCCGAGAAATATAGCAAATGGGTCTGGGGTGGAGTCGGACTTGGCGTAGCCGCCAGTTTCTTAAGCGCCTATCTGTTTCAGTTTATCGCTGGTGGTTTCAGCGGCCGCACCGAAGAAATCTTCGAAGGATTGATCATCTTGCTGGCCGTAGGCATTTTGACCTATATGCTGATATGGATGCATAACCAGAGCAAGGAACTGGGGGGCAAGATGGAGCGTCGCATCCAATTGGCCATCGACCAGAAAAAACTGTACGGTCTGGTCACACTGGCCTTCTTCTCGGTATTCCGGGAAGGGATTGAACTGGTGCTGTTCCTGGGTGCCACGTTGCAGAAATCATCCATGCAACAGGCATTTTCCGGCGCAATGCTGGGTCTTGTTATGGCTGTGGCCATCGGATATGCGCTATTCAGAAGCTCCAGAAAGCTGAGCCTGCGCTCCTTTTTCCGATACACAACCTTGCTCCTTATATTTATTGCCGCCGGTCTGTTTTCCTACGGCATACATGAGTTACAGGAAGCGGGTATGATCCCCATCCTGGTTGAGCATATTTACGATATCAACGCCGTGCTCTACGACAAAGGTACTGTGGGTGGTCTGTTGAACGCCATGTTCGGTTACAACGGCAATCCATCCCTTATCGAGACCCTGTCCTATCTGGGTTATCTGGGCCTCACGCTAAAGCTGTTCTTTTTCAATGGCAACAAAGACCAGCTGGTTGAGACCAATTCAAAAATTTCCTAAGCATCCAAGCGTGCATCAGGCTTATCGAGCAAACAAAAATCCGGTACGTTAATTTAGTACCATTGATGGATCCACTCACGGGAGGTGAGTAACATGCGCGCCAAGAACAGCTTCTGGATAGTCATAATACTGCTATCACTCGTATTCCTGGCACTGTTTTTCATTCAAACGTTTCGGTTTTCAAATAACAGATCCTGCATCCCAGACAAATGGAGTTATACATCGAGCGATAATTACGAGAGCTTGCTGGAGCTTGAAGAAATCGAAGCAAAGGTGGAAAACTACATCCGACAGATTGATACAGACCTGAGCATCGGGGATATTTTCATCTATGAAGATGCCGACTATTATTTTTCCATCGAGGAAAGTGATACGGAAAAAGGAGCTTTCGAGCTTCTGGTCAATCCTTATACAGGTGTCATCTATCCTGAGTCCGGACCCAATATGATGTGGAATGAGAAGTACGGCATGCGTAACCGTATGCGGAACAACTTCTTCTCAAACAACAATGATGCACAGATCAGCCGGGACGAGGCAGTCATGACTGCAGATAACTATGTCAAACGGTATATCAGCAAAGAGTATGCCGTATCCGGTGAAGGACACGAGTTCTACGGGTACTATACGTTTCATATCCAAGAGGGAGGTCGGACGCTCGGTATGCTCAGTGTCAATTATTACACTGGCGACGTCTGGTACCATGATTGGCACGGAAAGTTAATTGAGGTAATCTCTCATCATAGCGATGAGTAGAGGTGTAAAGGAGGAATGCATATGTGTTGGAATTATGGATGGCCATTCTGGGGAGGTCCTACTATGTTTATAATACCGGTAATACTGATTGCAGTAATAGTCTATGCCTTGTACAAGATGAACGAAAACAAAAACAGCGATGCACCGCCAAAAGGAAGCAGTCCCAAGGATATCATAGACGAACGATATGCCAAAGGTGAGATCAATACTGAACAGTACAAAGAACTGTTAGAGAATTTGAAGAAATAGCATGACGGGTAGACTGACTATCCTCCAAATGAATAGCTAGACAGCGATACCTCGCATCTGTTGGATATTAAGCATATCAAGCTGGTGTGGGGTATTCGTCGTTACTGACATTCTAGGCAAACCCGGCAGACTGGATAACTATTTTGTCTTTCGCCATGATTCACTTCTGGAAATTTAGACATCATGCCCCCCTAAGCTTACCGGATAATCATTCCTATCCAGCACTATTTATACAATTCAAAGATTCTGTCCCTCCCCGTTATAAACGAACCTGCGATTCTTACACGAATATCCATAATAGCTACCTCGCTCTTTCTTCAGTTCCCCACATCCCATTTCCATGGCCATAGGCAGAAAACTAGAATTTCTGTCTAATATCTGCGATTTTCCACAAAGGAAAGTAACATCCGATAGCCAATATATATAATATGAATCAAAATACAAGGAGACAGATATGCCAAACCAAGAAATGATGAGACGCACTTTCAGTTTAATGGAAGAAGCCGGCAAGAAGGGTAACCGCCCGTTCGGTGCACTGCTGTACAATGAAAAGACTGGCGAGATAATCGGAGAGACGGGCAACCGCTCCACCGAAGAAAGTGATCCCACGGCCCATGCCGAAGTCTCGGTCATCCGGGACTACTGCAAGACCCATCCGGGAGAGAAACTGGAGCACCTTACCCTGTATTCCAGCTGTGAGCCTTGCGCCATGTGCGCCTGCGCCATGGTTTATGCGGGTGTAGGAGAACTGGTCTACGGTATGACTTTGGAAGACGCCGTGGAACTCTTCGGCCCCAACATCACCCTATCCTGCAGCGATGTGTTCGCCTCTTCCTTCCACAGGATCAAGGTCACTTCAGGTTTCCTTAGGGATGAAGCCCGCGCCAAAGCTGCCTGGATGCTGGAAGAATTCGATATCATCACCCATGAAGCGACCAAATGATTCCTTGAATCCGCTCATGCTTATGCACATTGATAGTAAGAAAAGACAAAACCCAGGGAATATATCCATTCCCTGGGTTTCTGTTTAGGTTTATTCGTCATTGTTCAACCTACTCATCTGTGTAACCCAGTTGACAATCCATACTCAGACTGCATCTGATCAATTCGAGTATCAGCTGGACACCATGGTCAGCGCAACGTTCACCAGGCACAATGCCAAGAACCCCAGATCCGGCCCCAGCGGCAGGCGTGTTTTCTTCACTTTATTGGTCTCAAATATGATCTCTGTAGCCTTAGTTGCCAGGTTGTGGACCGTATCCCGGTCGTTTCTTCCGATACCGAAGACCCCGGTATCCCCGTCCACCCAGCGGAATAGGAAAAACGCCCCGAAAATAGAGGCCCAGATAAAGAAGAACAGTTCCAGGTCCATGCTATTCCGGGTAGTAAAGAAATACAGTTCTACCGCAATCAGTATCAATGGCAACACGACCTTTTTCATATCTCACTCCTTGTCTGCATCAATCTGACCAGTACCACGTCTATTTGACAAATAAATCGTTCTTGCTATATTATATCTTCCGTGTGGTTTTGCGTCAATAGCGGAATCGTCTCCCTAATAAGTCTTCCCGGTTTTTCTACTCATTGAAGGTCTCCGGATCATAACCGTAATAATCACGTCTCGACTCGTCGCTGAATCGCTCGAAGTCCTCCCTCGCCTTCCCGCTGATATGCTCAGCATAAGCGTTGATCATGACATCGTGGGAGATAAAGTCTTCGCTCATTTCTGCTAATCCGGAATCCTTCATCCGTCAGGTAGAAACCGATCAGAAGATACCAACGCCGGTGTACATTCTCTATTCCCCCCGTATGGAAGCACTCATGATGAAATGCCTGAAATTTATTAGAACTGTCGCCAAAATGATGCTACCAGGTCCGATTCCTGCGGCAATCATGCTGACCACCATGAACTGGTTGACTCCTGCATAGACCATTATGGACATCAGCACCCCACCCACTTGGGCCACACCTGCCGTCTTGGCCAATATGCCGAAGGTGATGGCGATGGGAAAGAATCCATCACATGGGCAGTGCGTCCTTAATTCCTCTTCTAATCATACTCCGCTGCTCTTAGTAGTTACTCTCACAACCACTAGTATTTTTGTCAATCCGACCATAGTAGAAGGCCCCTGCACGATTATGCAGGGGCCCAGATATTCTTACATATTAAATTACTAAGGAGCCTCGTAGGAGATTACATTGCCCGGCATCTTGATGGCATGGCCGTCATAGAGCGCCGTGATGGAGAAGTAGCAGGTCGCTCCCGACTCGTAGCCCCCAAGCGATGTCATGTCCAGGGACACGTTGGTTTCAGCCGGATTGGTGATCCAGCGGTAATAGGAACTGCCGTCACCGTAGACCGGCTCGCTGTCGGTATAGGAATACATCACCTTGTAACCGTCCAGTCCGCTATGATCAATCTGATCCCAGGAGAGGTTGATGGTCTCTCCCGTCTGGCTGCCTGAGATGGTCGTGCTCACATAGTCCTCCGGTGGGTCACTCGGCCCATCCGGTGCCACGAAGGAAATCACGTTGCCCGGCTTCTTGACGGCATGGCCATCGTAGAGTGCCGTAATAGAGAAATAGCATTGGTCTCCCGGCGAGTATCCATTAAGCTTGGTCATATTCAGTGATACGCTGGTAGTCGACGGATTGGTGATCCACTGGTAGTAGGAGCTGCCGTCACCATATACCGGCTCGCTGTCGGTATAAGAATACATCACCTTGTAGCCGTCCAAAGCGCTGTGGTTGATCTTATCCCAGGACAGATTGATCGTCTCCTCAGACTGGCTACCCCGAATGGTTGTGCTTACATAATTCTCCACATACTCAGTCGCTGTGCCTGGAGCCGTAAAGGATATTACATTGCCCGGCTTCTTAACGGCATGGTCATTGTAGAGAGCCGTGATGGAGAAATAGCACTTGGCGCCGGGTGAATAACCGCTAAGCTGTGTGATATCCAGGGATACGCCCGTGTTTGATGAATCGGTGATCCACTTGTAGTATTTGCTTCCATCCCCGTAGACCGGATTCGAGTCGGTAAAGGAATACATGACCTTGTAGCCATCCAGACTGCTGTGGTCAATCTCATTCCATACCAGATAGATGGTGTTTTCCGACTGGCTGCCGGAAATCTTGGTGCTCACATAGTCCCCTACCGGTTCTACCGATGCATCCGCTGTCTTGAAGGAAATCACGTTGCTCGGCTTCTTGACATCGTGTCCGTCGTATAGTGCCGTGATGGAGAAGTAGCATTTCGTGTTTGGTTTGTAACCGTATAGAGAGCTCATATCCAGTGACACACTGGTGGTTGCCGGGTTGGTGATCCACTTGTAATATTTGCTTCCATCCCCGTAAACCGGATTAGTGTCCGTGAAGGAGTACATGACCTTGTAGCCGTCAAGCCGGCTGCGGTCGATTTTGTCCCAGGACAGGCTGACCTTGGATCCTGACTGGCTGCCTCGTATGGTTGTGCTGATATAGGTCGCCTGGACCACCGGTTCAACAACGACGGGTTCTTCCTTCTCTGGTATGAAGAGCTTCACGCTGCTGCCGTACTCCTTGCCACCGTCCGAATAGAGATAGGTCACGCTGAAATAGTACTCCCGCTCCGGAGCGAATCCGTCTGAAGTATAGAGCTTCTGGCTGGTCACATCACGGTCGGTGATGTACTTCACATATCCGTCCTCAGGATAGCTGGGATTCGGATTGTCCTTCGAAGCCACGACCTTGTAGCCCTGGAAGTCTTCCCTTGTCGCCTTTTCCCAGGAAATCTTCACGCTATCCCCATAAAATTCGCCGTTTACCTGATAGTCCGGTTGCTTCTCAACAGCAGGGGCTTGCGCAACAGGCATGGTAGCCTGAACCTTGTTTCCATAGGCAGAGTAGTCCCCGTAGCTGACCTTGATCTGGTAGTATCTGCCTTCTCCGGGACTGACCGTTCCGGTAGAAGCCATCAGGTCGTATGCTTTCGGCTGTGTTTCACCGGTCGTGAAACTGAAGGTCTCGACTGGAACACCGCCACCACTATTCAATAACTCTTTTGAAGCGGATGAGATCAGGCGGTAAGTCACCTGTCCCTCATATCCTGTCTCCGAAAAGTCCACTTCGTTCCAGGTGAAACGAAGCCCTGTATCCAGGATCGTACATGAGAGAATCGGGGCGATGAGTGTGAGTGCCTCTTCCTCAAGAATCCTGGCGACCTCTTCCACACCTTCCACTTCCATCTCCTGGCTCATTTCCTGGACCTTGAGCAGTCCTGCCGAGACGTTCTGCTTGTCCGCCTCATCCTTATCATCAAGATCTCCGCTTACGACCAGGATCTGCACCATGTCACCCAGATTGTCCTCCAGATAGGACTGCAGCTCCTCTTCGCTAAGGTGATTGTCCTCATCCTCGCCAGTGAATCTTCCGATAACCACATACTGGTCTTCGGAGGAGATATAACCTTTCTCTTTGGCTTCCTGCAAGGCCAGCATGATGGCGTCATCCACCTTCAGGCCAATGCAATCCAGACCACTCATCAGGTCAAAGGAATCATTGTTCTGCATGACTACATTCAGGACCTCATCCTCACGATTCACGTTGAAACACACACTGGGATTGATGTCCAATGTGTAAAAGGCCACTTCGGTGTCCAGACCTGAACCTCCGAATAAGTTAGCGCTCATAAACCCCATGAAGAAAATGAAGACCACTGCTACCGAAGCCAGCATGTTCCTGTATACTGGATTGCGCTTGAAGAATCCCTGCTCCTGCCTTTCGTCCATGGCCCTTCTGAGACCATTCTTGGTGTTGCGCACCAGCTGCTCGGACGGCAGGACGCGCTCCTCACCTATATCTTCTAACATTCTTTCAAAATCAACCATAGATTTCACCTTCCAACATACTTCGCAGATTTCTCTTGGCAGTATTGATCCTGGATTTTACCGTTCCCTTGGGAATCCTTAGGGTTCTGGCGATATCCTCATACTTCATCTGCTGGAAATAATGCAACACCATGGGCACCCTTTGCTTATCTGGCAACGCGTTGATCTGGCGCAAGAGCGACTTCCTCTCCTGCTGCCTCTCAAACTCAGCCTCAGCCGAGCAGTCCGCATTAACCACGCTCAAGAGATACTCCTTAGATTCCATTTCCGCATACTCCTCCTGGAAATAGCGTCGTTTCAGCTTTCTTCGTCTGTAATCGTCCTTGAACTGGTTGATGCAAATCCGGTAGATCCAGGATTTGAATCCTGCGTTTTTGAACTTGGACGAATGCCTTATGGCCTTTACCCAGGTCTGCTGGAACAGATCGTCCGCATCATTCCGGTTCATGGTAAGCCGGTAGCAGAGATTGTAAAGGTCATCCTTGTAAAGGTCCACCACCTCGCCCACGGCGTCGGTATCACCCAGGATGAAATTGTTCATGATAATGTCCGTAGAGCTCATATGCAACTCCTTTCAACTATTACAACGGATGAGGGAAGAAAAGGTTCATTATTTCTTCAATATTTCCCATCCGATTATCTCTTTGGGGCCACAGCAATGAAAAACCCTCTTCAACCGAAGAGGGCCTGCACATGCCGGGCCCACAAAAACGATACAGTACTCAACTGTATCACCGTGGGCAACGGCAATCTATCTTTTATTTGTTCTTCCTGAATGTCCGGTTTTCCTGCTTGGGTTGTTGAATTGCTACAGATTTCTTCATTTCCCGTGGTTAAGGAAAAGGACTTGTTTGAAAAGGCTAATAACTTTGACAAACACTTGTTTATTAATGTGAATTGTGCTGTAAACAGACGCTAAAAATGAGCCCTAATCAGTGTCCTAATAGATTACAGTCCAGATAAACAAGTTTGTTCAGTGATGATAACCTCTATCTCCAGAGGCTATGTTTCAATCAAGTATATTACCTTGAAACATGTACTTCACAATGCCATCTACAACAATAATGGTACTACTTTCACCTTGATAAT
>DAOUPV010000002.1 GCA_030625965.1 Clostridia bacterium | reverse complement strand
CGCATCAAAATCATATGGCTCCTGGCCGTAGATTTTGGTGAGCAATTCATTTTTTTCTTCCAGACTGCTAGCCAATTTTTCAGAAAAATCTTCTGGTGAGATCAGGTCTCCCATCCGGATACCGGATCTGGCAATCTTATCCATATAGCACGGACCAATCCCACGCTTGGTGGTACCGATCTTGGCGCTTCTGCGCTCTTCCTGCAGTCCATCCAGCTGCTTATGGTATGGCATGATGACATGCGCACTTGAACTGACGCGCAAATTGTCCGCTGATAGGCCTTTTTCCTTAAGGTATGCTATTTCTTCTAGCAAGACTACCGGATCCACTACCACACCATTGCCGATGATGCAGGTTTTGTCCTGACTGATGATGCCGGACGGAATCAAGTGCAGTTTGTATTCCACGTCGCCCACAATTACCGTGTGCCCGGCATTATTTCCACCCTGGTATCGTACGACCAGGTCTGATTTCTCCGCTAAATAATCCGTTATTTTGCCTTTTCCTTCGTCACCCCATTGGGCGCCGATCAGTACTACTGAAGACATAGTTGTCCCTCCAATTTATTAGTCTAACTTAGTATCTCTCAATTTACGTACTAGCAGCTTTCCTAAAGTAAATACTACCAAAGCTTCGCCAGTAGCAACGCTAGCTGCCGTGGCCAGATAGGGCCATCCTGCTAATATATGCAAATAAATGCTGATTACGATTCCATTAACGATAACCGGCGACCAATAAGCCCAGATGGTCTTGCGAAAGCGGTAAGTCAGAACTGCCGCTAGCAACGTAGCCGCGCTACCCACTACTGCATCTATCAGTCCATATGGCCCAATCAGATTGGCAATAAACACGCCTACAAACAATCCTGGTATTGCTTCAGGGAAAAGTATGGGCAATACTACCAAACTCTCCGCCACCCGGAATTGAATCGGTCCGAAAGATATGGCTGAGATGCCTGGTATGTAGCAAAGCACGATATATATAGCCGCTATCGAAGCGCCTCTTACAAATTTTCTCATCTTAACCCTCCAATACTGAACCATTATATGCGAGAGTCGAAAAGAATGCTAGTACTTTCACTAATTAATGCGCCAAATCAGCAAACTTCGTCAGCTCCGCGAAGAAGGCCAACTCCACGGTGCCGGTAGGACCGTGACGGTGTTTGGCGATGATGATTTCCGCGATATTTTTCTTCTCGGTCTCCTCATCATAGTATTCCGGACGGTGTATGAACATAACGCAGTCACTGTCCTGCTCCAATGATCCGGACTCCCTCAGATGGCTAAGCGCCGGTTTCTTGTCGGCGGTCTGCTCTACAGCTCGGCTCAGCTGTGAAAGAGCCATTAGGGGGACACTCAGTTCCCTGGCCAAAGCTTTCAGCGAACGTGAGATTTCGGATACTTCTTGTTGCCGGTTCTCACTTTTCTTATGAGACTGCATGAGTTGCAGGTAGTCGATGATAATCAAACCCAATCCGTGCTTGGCCTTGAGACGTCTGGCCTTGCCCCGGATTTCCATGGCAGAGATGCCTGGCGTGTCATCAATGTAGATGGGCAGTTTGGAAATCTCACCCGCAGTCTTAATCATTCGTTCAATCTCTTCGATAGAGATATTACCGGATCGTAGTTTCTGCTGGTCGATCATGGATTCGGACGAGAGCATCCGGGTCACCAGCTGATCAGCTGACATCTCCAGACTGAACAGGGCCACTGGATAGCCTTCCTTAGCCGCCTTCAACGCCAGATTGAGACAGAAAGAGGTCTTGCCCATACCTGGTCGGGCGGCTACGATCAGCATGTCACTCTCGTGCAGACCCAAAAGATACTTGTCCAAGTCCCGGTAGGTCGGTATCCCCGTTACATCGCCCATATTTTTGGCCATCTTGGAAATGTTATCGATGGCTACATTCAACGCGTCTTTTATTTCCGTGAAGCCCTCCTTCTGGCGCTTTTCAGCGACATCCAGAATCATGCGCTCCGACTCATCCAACAGATATTCCACCTCGGCCTCCCCTTGGAAGGCCTTGCTGGCGATATTGGTGGACGTGGTAATCAGTTCCCGCAAGACGGCGTTCTTTTCCACAATATCGGCATAGTAGACCACATTGGCCGCCGTCGGGACCACAGTAGACAGGTAAGCGATATAGGAAGAGCCTCCCACTTTGTCCAAGCTGCTCTTCTCTTTCAGCTTGTTCGTCAGGGTAATTAGGTCCACGGGACGGTATTCTTCCGCCAACTCCAATATAGACTGGTAAATAATTTCATGCTTTTCGAAATAGAAGCTGTTCTTGTGGATCTTGGAGCCCACTTCATCCAGCATATCTCCCTGCAATATGAGCGAACCTAAAAATGCCTGTTCTGCTTCTTCGTTGTGCGGAGGAACTCTTTCCAGCATACTGCACTCCTATTCTTCTTCTTTAACGAGCACTTTCAGTTTCGCGGAGACCTGGGGATACAGTTTGACCTTGATCTCGTATTCTCCGAGTACCTTGATATGGTCCCCCATCTCAATCTTCTTCTTGTCAATCGCCAAGCCGTATTTCTCATTTATGCTGGTCGCCAGATCCTTATTGGTAATGGCTCCAAACAGACGTCCGGCGGAACCAGCTTTGGCAATGTATTCCAAAACCCCACCTTCCAGTGCCTCTTTTTTTCCCAGTGCTTCCTGTCTGCGTGCCTGTTCCTGTTCCTTCACTTCCTGCTTCTTGGTTTCGGCCTGACGCACATTACCGTCAGTAGCCTCCTTAGCCAGTTCCTTGGGTAGCAGGAAATTCCGAGCATAGCCATCACTGACTGTGACCACGTCACCTTTCTTTCCCAGCTTCTTTACATCTTTATTGAGTATTACTTTCATGATTATCTCCCTTCCTGTCAAATCTTTTCCTATAATCAAAGAACAAATCGAAAAGTCCTATGAACACCAACAAGTATACCGCTGTCTGCATGAATAACAGTACGAATAGGATCAGCATAACCCGACCCAAAGGTCTGCCTTTCAGTAGGTGGAACAGTGAAGCCAGCACCGCCATGCCTTGCAGGGCGAATACGAAACCAAAGGCCACCAGCAGATTCATACCGACAGTGGAAAGCACCGGTATGGACATAATATCCGCCAATAGATAGGCCGCCAGCCCCGCGATGAATCCGTATATATAACGAAAATCGATCCGCCACTCCCTGAAGGGTGGCAGCTTGGCAGGCACATTCAGCTTAAGCCTTTTCAACACGCTCCTGGTTAGAATCAGGGAGAAGATCGCAGTAAGCATGGCCAGCACCACCATGATGCTAGGTATGATACTAATCATCAACTTGCTTACACTATCGACTAGCGCCTCAATCTGTTCCCGGGAAACGCCTTGTTCCTCAAATTGGGCAAGCAGTCCTGTCTCTTCATATAAAGACAGCGTCATTTGAGAAGCTTGTTGCATCTCTTCCACAAATGCGGCTGGCTCAAATCCCAATACGCCCATAGAGACCACAATCATAAGGATACTCCCTAACGCTGCAGCCAGGATTCCCCGCAGCAATGTTTTCTGCAACCGGTCTCCCTTCCTAAAACTATACCCATATACCAGGGCCAAACCTCCATACTGTACCAATAAAAGTAGTGCATCCACCGGCGAGGACAGCATCGCCATCAATGAGCCGGCGACCAGCAAGGCTATCATGCCCCGCCCGAAACCCCATCGCATGGTCACCACGATCAGAGGAATCAGCCAAACCAGATTGCTGATTAGGCTTAGTGGCGGAAAGTAGATTCCGATAATACCCAGGATTGCAGCCATACAGCTGAGGATGGCGCCTTCCGCTATGAACCTGCTGTCCGTCATTTGCTTATCTTCAAACATATTTTCTCCTTTAGGCATAAGATTATTCTACTACTTATAATAGAATAAAAAAAGAGACTTCATGAAATCCCGAAGTCTCTTTCCAAACCTAATCTTGTGTTGTGTACGGCATCAGTGCGATATGTCTCGCTCTCTTGATGGCATTGGTAATCTGCCTCTGGTGAGATGCACATGCACCAGTGATTCTTCTAGGAAGAATCTTGCCGCGCTCGGTAACATACTTCTTCAGCTTGTTGACATCTTTGTAGTCGATGTACTCGACTTTGTCTACGCAGAAGCTGCATACCTTTCTACGTGGTCTTCTATTAGTTCTCTCACGTTTCATGACTATTCCCTCCCTGATTTAGAATGGTAGTCCGTCGTCGGAGAAATCGCTCATGTCACCCTTTTTGTCCTCGGTGGCTGAGCTCTTCTCTTGACCGTTTTTCTTACCGCCCGGCGAGCTTAAAAAGCGCACATCGTTCGCGGTAACGTCAACGCTGGTCCGTTCCTGACCATCCTTATCGGTGTATTTGTTAATTTCAATGCGT
Source organism: Clostridia bacterium (assembly GCA_030625965.1). Lineage (GTDB taxonomy): Bacteria > Bacillota > TC1 > TC1 > UBA5767 > UBA5767. The sequence goes on along the minus strand of DAOUPV010000002.1, from coordinate 98,523 downwards.
CCATCAACAGCAGTCAAGCTGCCTTTGGACAGATAATTTGCACAATTCTCGGCCTGCTTGCCCCAAACCGAAATTCTAAAGAAATCGGCTTCTGGCTGTCCTTCTCTTTTGAAGGATCTATCCACTGCCAAGGAAAAACTTGCTACGGCCTTACCGTTGGGTGTAAATCTTAGCTCGGGATCTCTTGTGAGTCTCCCAATCAATACGACTTTGTTGAACAAAGCAAGCACCTCTTTCCTATTTTTCTTTTCTTGTAACTAAGTATTTCATTACTTTTTCGTCGATTCCCATTAAACGCTCTAATTCTTTGACAAAATCAGCTGGGCCGTTATATTCCATAAGAACATAATATCCCTCACGTTTTTTGCGAATCTCATAAGCAAGTCTGCGTTTTCCCCATGCATCAATTTTGATTTCATCACACTCGTGCTTTTCCAGCAACTGGGTGTATTTGTCAACTTCAGCCTGAATGACTTCGTCTTCCAACTCAGCATCAATGATGTATAGACACTCATACTTTCTCATTCGTTTCACCTCCTTTTGGACTTTGACCCCCTCAAACAGGGGTAAGGATGATAATTCATCGTCGAATCATTGTAACACTTCTTCTCGAAGCTAGCAATGACTATTTTAATCCAGTCTGCGTTTTACATTCTTTTCGAATTTTTTCCTGGGAAGCATGACCACGCGCTGGCAGCCGAGGCATTTGATTCTGAAATCCATGCCCACACGCAACACTTCCCATTCATTAGCACCGCATGGGTGGCCTTTTTTCATCTGTACTTTATCTCCGACTTTATAGTCCATGGCCGTACCTCCTTTCCCATCATAGCAAGCTTTCATAGCTCTTGGCAATTTCTTTTTTCAGACAAATCACACACGGCCTGAAACCCGCATCCATAGCTTCCTGGGTGCTCATGGTCTGGCATGATTTGCTTCGGACATATTGGCAATCTTTGTGCAAATGGTAAACCTTGAGATAGTCATGTTCTTTTTCTGAGGCATCCACCACGTATACCTCGCTCTTGTTGATCGGGGATTCCGTCCCCCTGTCAATCAGCTTTTCTAGTTCAGGCAGGATCTCATCCTCAATCAATTTGGCCGTACGCAACTGATAGGTAGGCAGAATGCTTGTATCTTTGAACTGACACCGGCACTCAAGCTTGAGCGGACCGAAGTTCAACTCCTCCTCTACCGTACCCATCGTGCCGAAACGCACACCCATGTCATTGAATCGCTCACCCACTATAGCAGAGTCCTGATCCTGTGCACCACCTCCCTTCTGAAACAGGTTTTCAACATCCCAGTATAGGCCGTCATCCGGTTGGATCCAACACATCGATTCCTCACGGATCAGTCCCAGCATATTCTGGGCCGACCAGCCAAAGTCAAGAAGTTTCACTTCAGCCAGCAGTAACGTCAGGAGCAGCGTGATGATTAATGGCACCAGCCAGGTGGCCTCCAGCAAGACGGAGCCTTTCCTATCTACCAAAGGTGCCTACCTTTACGTTGACCGTACCGTTTTTGGTACCGTCTCCAATCTGACCGACCAATCCATTGAACCAGTTGGTCAGTGTATTCTTAAAGGCGAAACCTATCGCTACGATGGCAATCATTAGAATAACTGCCTCAATCGTCTCCACACCCCGCTCATCGTGAATGAACCGGATACAAACCTCTTGTAACATACGCATATTCTCCCTCCTTTCAAAAAGCCGAACTCAATGTGATGATGCCTGGCGCCAACGCAAGTATAGCAATAGAGATGAACATCATGATCATCGGGAACACCATCTTAGAAGAAGCCTTAGCACTGTCTTCCCGAATCAGGTCCATCTGCTCCCTCCAGCATCTGGTGGACAAGGCTTCCATGCCGGGCATTACTTGTCGCTTGCCGATCCGCATTCCCTGTTCAGCGATAAATATCAATTTGGATACATAGGAATCCCTAGATCTGGTCGCCATGTTCCGAAATGCTTTTTCCCGCTGTTCTCCGTTGTCGATCTCTTGGAATGCCGTTTTGAATAGTTCTTTCAATGGATTCCTAGATCCGATCTCAGCCGATTTCCTCAGGGCCATCTCCATAGAATAACCCGCTTCGAGAAAGATGATCAGATTACTGATGTAAATGGGAAAAGCCCTGCGGTAGGCGCGTGTTAAATCCTTGGCCCTTTTATATAAGGAAAGTTCTTCTCTCAGGTTTCCGTAGGAAAGAGCAATAAACAGTAGAATTGCCTTTTCTCTGAGTAGTAGAGCCAGCCCGACACAGAGTAGTGTACCAAATAGCTGGAATCTCACTTTTTTCAGGATGTATCGCTCAAATGAAGCTTGGTCCGCCTCCAACCCCAGCATGACTTCGGCCTGCTGATGAAACCGACCATAACGGCTGGTCCGCACCCGTTTTAGGAATGATTCTTGAAACTGCACAATTGCACCCCCAATACCAACGAAAATCCCATTAATGCAACGGAAAGGAACAGTGCTATCCAGCCCATCGGTGTAGATACTAGCGTTGTCAGGTAACCTGGATTTGAGCCTTTCATTATGGCCAGAAGTACGAACGGTAAAGCAACAATCACATCCAATTCGAACTTTTGTCGCGCCATCAAGACCTCTTTGTCTTTTTGCATGCGTACACGCTCCTCCAGCAGAGAAGCACAATAGGAGATCACCCGGTCTACATCCCCACCTTTCTTGCTGGCGAGGTAAAGCATTTGGACGAAGACATCGATTTCTTCCCTGGCAATGCGAAAACGGTGGTCCCGGAAGAGCTGGTAGATATCTTGGTCCATGGTAGTCTTTGCGATCACATCCTGCAAATCCGCCATGAAACCCCTGCTAGCGGGATGAATCAGGCTCAACTCACCAAAACAGTATTGAAACGCATCCAAACCGCCACGGCCCACGCTGCTAGTCATGGAGAAAACATTCAGAAAATCCAGATACTGCGCCAGGTACTCCCGTTCTTTCTTCTTCGTCATGTGGTTTTCGATCCTGCCTGCCATGAAAAAGCCCAACGGCGCCATGAACAATCCGAAGAACCAGAGATCAAAGAGGAGCAAGCCCAGCAGAAAGGCCGCTACCATGCAAGCCAAACGCAGTCTCATCTGTTTAGACTCTTCTGCAGGTCCAGCTTTCCTTTATTCATCAAATCACCGCTACGTTGCAGGCATCCCTGGTCCAAATCGAACGAGTATAGGTGATTCATGAGATAGTCACCTTTCTCGATTCCTACCAGTTCTGAAATCCACATCACCTTGCGCTTACCGCTGCCGATCCGTGACAGTTGAACCACAATATCTATCGCGCTGACGATCTGTTGGCGTGCTGAATCTAGGGGTATTTCACCAGACTCCACTGCCATAACCTCCAACCTTTTCAAGGCATCCCTGGGACTGTTTGCATGGCCAGTTGACAAGGAACCGTCGTGGCCCGTATTCATGGCCTGCAACATGTCCAGCGCCTCTCTGCCCCTTACCTCACCGACAATGATACGGTCAGGTCTCAGACGCAGCGCTGTCTTGATCAAATCCCGGATGGAAATGGGACATCCTCCGCTGGTGTCAATCCTGGCTTCCAGCCTGATAATGTTCTCTTTCCCTTTGATCTGCAATTCAGCCGAGTCTTCAATGGTCACGATACGCTCATCATCGGGGATGTAATTGGAAAGTATATTCAAGAAGGTAGTCTTACCGGAACTGGTGCCACCGCTAATGAAAATATTATATTTGCTGCGTACTAGCAGGTGCATGAAGTCCGCAGCCTCCAATGTCATACTCCCACTTTTTAGCAAATGTTCCATGGTCAAAGGGTTCTCCGGGAATTTCCTTATCGCCATAATCGGTCCTTGCAGCGCAACCGGGGGCAGAACTACCGCAACCCTGGATCCATCTTCCAACCGGGCATCGACGATCGGGGTCGTCTCATTAACAGAGCGATTCACCTTTGTAACTACATTCTGGATGATATTGTTCAGGGTCTCCGGAGTATCAAAAACTTGGTCAATCCGCTCCATCCTCCCCCCCCTTTCCACAAAGATGCAGTCTGGGCCGTTAATCATGATTTCTGAAACACTCTCATCCTCCAGAAACGGTTGCAGAATATCCAATTTCCTCATGGAATTGTATATGCTGACAATCAGTTTCTCCTTTTGAGAAAAGCTCAACATATCGGCTTGCTCATATGACAGCACCTCTTCCGTGATTACATCCTGCAACTGGTTATCCTCGACATCTGGATAGCGGGCCACCTTTTCATTCACGTTCATACGAATCTGATTCCTGATCAAATGCAAATCACTCATGACATCATCCTTTCTAACATATAGTCTATAAACGGCTGTAGTTCTAGCATCAAGCGCCTTTCTGCGTCGAATTCGATACCGATACTGGTCTCACGATAGAGATTTGACACCTCTTCCACCTGGAATTCACCCGCCCCCTCTGGCACTCCGGGATACATTGGATTCATCAGTTTGGTCTGTCCATAATTCAGGTAAAGACACTTCTGTGGAAGTGATGGATATTCCTTGCCTAGTCTTTTCAAGGCCTCTTCCCATTTGATTCTTTCATAAACACTTGCACCTCGAATGCAGATGACCGTCTCGGCCTGGGTCATAAGCCACATTTCCGCCTCATCTAGTTCCTGACTTAGCTCCATCACCAAATAATCAAAGGCCTGCTCTTGCCGAAAGCGGTGCAGCACCTCCCGATATTCTTCCTTGCCTATCGAACGCTTGTCCTTCCTGCTCCTGGCAGATCCCAAAAAGTAGAAATGCTGGGCATGCTGATAAGAAAAATTGGTCATCACCGCCTGGCGGTTCACGTTGAGAAAGAGGCGGGAGAACCCTTCGTCCTTAGGACTATCCAGTATGCGGTCGTTGATGTCGATCCCTTCCGTACTCATGTAGGCGACATGCTCCCATTTTTCAGCCAAACAACCTGCGAGTCCCAGCGAAATTCCATTCCTCTTTTCCTCTGACCCGGGGCAGAGCACACAGATTACGGAAGCCTTTTTCGACTGCTCGCTTTTCTGACCACTGACTATATGATGTAAGATCTCAGCATAAACGAATGAAAATCGCTGAAGCTTGGATATCTGTCTATCCGTTTCTGGCTCCCGCTCCACCAGGTAGATTATATTCTCAGCAGAATCAACTTCAATTTCCGGCCGGTCGCTCACGATCAAAGCGCAGGCCTCGTCCCCCTCCTGTTCTTCTATTACGACAAAAGTGATATCCATGCTCGTCCGAGCTAAAAACTGTTCCATGAAAAAACCGCGATAGTCTTTTTCCAAATTCAATCCGATACGCATCTGACAAGCCTTCCCTAATTTATGCAACCATTATATATCCGGATACACCCCTTTTCCTCCGTTTAACCATCATCAAAAAAGAATGAAGCTTCTCAACCCCGGTCCCGCTTAAGCTAATATACAGTTACGGCGGTTCCGGCACCTTTATAAATTATTGTGAACTTTCCGGGCGACACATACTCTAGCGCTAAATTAACGACGATTTTAGGAGGAGACATGACCACTCTCGTTGCTGTACATCCCAAAATTTCTTCCCTTGTGAATGATAGTCTGATAAAAACCGGACATGAATCTGTATCGATACAATCTTCCATGGCTCCTGCAACTAATGTTCACCGGCTATTCAGCCTACTGGCTGAAAGGGATATTGCTATGCTCATCCTAGACACCCTGTTGCTTCCAAAGCCAAATTGTCTCGATACGCTTAGAAGGCTACGTCTTGGCCATCCCCGGCTGAGAATTCTACTGCTCTCCACCCAACCACAGCGCCTAGAGCAGCTCCGGACAGAATTGGCCGTACTTCAGATATACGATATCCTTTCCTACCGGGCGAACTCGGCGGGACTCGTCCAACTGCAGGAATCCCTCCCTCAATTGATCCTTCACCCAACCGACGTAATAACATATCTGCAGAGAACAACATTCGAACAATCCGAAACTCAGCAAGCACCCTCTTCCAAAAACTTCATTGCCGTTGCCGGGCTGGAGGAAAGGACCGGTACCACTAAAACTGCTCTACTTCTGTCCTCCTACATTAAAGCGAACGTGTTGCTGGTGGAACTGAATCAGGAACGTCCCGTGCTGCAGGAATTTTTCCTTCTCGACGAATACTTTGACGCAACCAGCAACCTGTACTACCTCCCGGCACAACCCCTTCTTGCCATTATGCCCTACGAGCGTTCCAAGAATTGGATCAAACAGTTGGAGCATTTCCAGCATATCATTCTGGATTTGGGCGTCCTTCCAAAGAATCCCAGCGATTCCCGCTATTTGGAATTCATGCGCAGTAACCAGAGTGTGCTCACATCGCTTGGCAGCCCCTGGAGCATTCAACATCTCCAGAAACTTGTCCTGCCTCGTTCTGACGCTTCATTGTGGCTCAATTTCTGTCCCAAAGAAAATCTACGTGTGATCCAGCGCACCTTGGAAAGGAAGTTCTCCACCATCGTATGCGCTCCCTACCAGCCTGAGTGGTTAACGATAAGTAAGGAGCAATCGGACGTGTGCAAGCATTTTTTGTCAAGATAACCAGTTATCCGACATTCCCTTTCAGATGAGTATCTTTTCAGTTCTCAAGAGCTACGTTTAATGCTATAATTCAGGTGGTTTAGAATATTGAAAAGGTGGTACATTACATGGAAGCAATTATTGGATTATTCGGAGGTCTTGCCCTCTTTATTTTCGGCATGCAAATGATGAGTAACGGACTCAAAAATGCTGCCGGTGACCGGATGCAAAGCATCCTGGAACGTCTGACCAGCAAACCCATACTAGGAGTTATGGTAGGAGCTGGAGTTACGGCACTGATTCAGTCAAGTAGCGCGACTACGGTCATGGTGGTCGGTTTCGTTAACGCAGGGCTGATGACATTGCGCCAGGCTATCGCGGTTATCATGGGAGCCAACGTCGGTACGACCATCACCTCCCAGTTGATCGCTTTTAAAATCTCGCATTTCGTCCTGCCGATCATCATCATCGGTTTCCTGCTCAATTTCCTAGGATCCAAATCTTCAGTAAAATATGTCGGCGCCATTATACTCGGCTTCGGTATCCTGATGCATGGTATGGGGATCATGGGTGATGCTATGGCACCACTCAGAAGCAACGCTCAATTCACCGGCATCATGGCAAGCTTCGCCACCAGACCTTTCTTAGGACTTTTAAGCGGTATGGCGGTGACCTTTGTTCTGCAAAGTTCCAGTGCAGCGACAGGTATCCTGATTGCCATGGCCGCTTCAGGCCTTATTGACATACAAGGCGCCATTCCCGTTTTGTTCGGCACCAACATCGGAACCTGCATCACTGCTGTACTGTCATCAATTGGAACCAGCCGCAGCGCCAAGCGTGCTGCTTTGGCCCATGTGATGTTCAATGTTATGGGTTCTCTGCTCTTCATGTTATTCCTGAAGCCCTTTTCCGGCATGGTCATCAACGGTACAGACATGATCGTGAACTCTTTCGGCGGTGAAGTGACAGTGGCCAGATTGGTAGCCAATGCCCATACGGCCTTCAACATTATCAATACGCTGATTTTCTTCCCCTTCATCGGCCTGTTCAATAAGCTGATACTGCGCATAGTACCTGTGCTGGAAGAAGAAAAAGAATTGGACAAGAATCCCATCTATCTGGATGAACGGGTTCTCGGCACACCCGAAATCGCCTCTTCCTTAGCTAGAAAAGAGCTGGTCAGCATCGGTAACCTGGCCTCTAAGAATTTCAAGAACGCCTTTGTGGGTCTGGTAGACAAGAAACCCAAGAAACTACGTAAAGTGTTCGAAGTCGAACCGATCATCGACAAACTGGAAAAAGAGACAACGTTGTACCTGACTAAAATTGCTCAGCAAAACATCAGTAAGCGTCTGTCAGAAGAGAACTCCGGTCTATTGCACGTAGCCTACGACATCGAACGTATCGGCGACCACGCGGAGAACATCGCCCAGACAGCCCAGCTCTATATAGATGGTCAATTCAAGTTCAGCGAGTTGGCTATCGAAGAACTGAACGATATCTACAAAATAACCCAAGAATGCGTCCAGGCTGCGCTGAAAGCTCTGGCTAATAATGATGAAGAGGCCGCAAATTCTGTTCAATATCTGGAGAACGCCATTGACAATCTTGAACAGATGCTTCGAGAAAAGCACATCAATCGTCTGAACGAAGGCGTCTGCTATCCTCAATCGGGTGTGGCCTTCCTGGACATTCTGAGCAATATGGAGCGAATCGGCGACCACTGTAGCAACATCGCCGGTATCGTACTGGCCCAGAACGCATAGCAAAAATTGAGCCTTGGACAATGTCCAAGGCTCAATTTTTTTACGTATTCTTTTTCATGGCTTTTCTCGCCTGCTCTTCTTCAGGATAGACATGGCGGATGATTCGATCACCCTCAAACTCCAACAGCAGAAAGGCTTTCCCTATCTGTATAATTCGGTAGTGGTCGTCCTGAAATATCACTCGCATGATCGGTCCATCTCCCGGTAACAGTAATACGCTAGTATTGTCTTTGCATCCAGAATATCCCCTAGCTTTATGGCTTGTCCCAATTCCTGCAAGGGCCACCACCGGATTCGTTCTACGTCCACATCATCCACTGCTCGCTCCGTCTCCTGCGCTTGGGTTAATCTGGCAAAATATATCTCCATCGTAGAATAATTATGGCCGATTTGGGGAATGTACGAGGTCAGTAGGTGCAACTCTTGCGAATCGATGTTCATCGCGCACTCTTCTTCGATTTCTTCCACCAATATCTCCACTGAGGATTTGCCCGCCTTGTCCAAACAGCCTGCTGGAATCTCCCAGGTCTTTTTCTCGACCGCCGGGCGATATTGTTCTACCAGCAGTACTCGTTCCTTGTCATCAATCAGAAGTGCAGCTACCCCACTGGGTGACTCCAGGATATCGTATTTCCTACCGTTCCTTTGCCTGCGGAAAATCTTCAACCAGCCCTGGTACAAGTACTCCTTTTCAGTCATCGAACAGCTCCGCTCTAGATAGGAAGTTCAGTTCGTCATCCAACCTGTAGACCATGGGTATACCCCTGATTATCGGTCGGCTTATGATTTCTTCAATGTTGGTATCCTCCATCATGGACATCAGCGCCCGGATGCTGTTATGGTGCCCGACCACCAGGACCTTACGGTCGATGGCAATCATGGGTTTGATCTTGTTGTCCCAATGCGGAAACACCCGCGAGAAGGTTTCTACCAGGTTTTCGCCTTGGGGTATCTCTTCCGGTATCAGATCCCCATATCTAGGATCATGAGACGGATGTCTCGGGTCATCAATCTCCACGGTGGGGACAAACGCTTTATAGTCGTTCATCCAGAGCTCGAGCTTCTCCGCCCCATAGACTTCGGCGATTTGCTGGTAACTCATGCCCTCCAGCTGTCCATAGTATCTGCCGTTTAGTCTCCAGTTCTTATTTACCTTGAGCCAATGCAGATCCATTGCATCGAGGATCTGCCACAATGACTGGATTCCCCGCGTCAACACGGAAGTAAAGGCCAGGTCAAAAGTATATCCGTTGTTCCTGAGAATCCTCCCCGCACGATACTCTTCTTCAAGTCCGGTTTTCGAAAGTCTTACATCCTGCCAGCCGACTAATTTCTTGTCGCTAGATTCTTCTGTTGTCCCACTGCAGACAAGCACGATTTCTTTCATCTTATCTCTCCCAAATCAGTTTTTCTTCTCCGTTAATCAACTCCGCTACAGATGAAATCGCATAGTCTGCGGTTTCGCCCACTTCGCTTGGTTCTTTTTCGATGCCAATCAGCACCCCTGCCCCGGTATTACGGCCAAAGGCCATATCTGTCATGGTATCTCCTACCATGGCTACTTCTGAAGGTTGCAGTCCATATTTTTGACAGAACGCCTCCATCATTTCGGGGGCGGGCTTTGGTTTTATTATACCATCATCTGACCCGATGTACTCGAATAGCTCCAAAACATTCATCTTTAGTAGGCAATTTCTGGCTGAAACCAGGGTATCTGCCGTGGCCAGTCCGATTACCAACCCTCTTTCCTTCAATCTGCCGAGTAGGGCCGGCAAATCCTCAACACTGGGTATGACTTGCACATCCAAAGAAAAGGCGTTGAAGTAATGCTCCGATCTGGCAGCAAAAGTCTCTCCCTCAATCTCTTTGCCATAGAACCGCATCACTTGTAGGAAATCGTCGGCGATGTCCGCATTGGTACCTTTGGCCATTGAACCAGACGGATTAACATAGTCACCTTCTATACCAATAGCCTGTAGCAATTCCACCGGATCTATTTCCGGTGCATACTCCTCTGCCACAGCCTTGCATACCCGACGTGCCACCGGCACCCAGGTCTTATCGATATCCAAAATAGTTCCATCTTTATCTAATAGTATCCCTTTGATCATGACTTTCTCCTTATCTGTATAAGATAACACCGGGCAATCAAAAAGAAAAGCATTGACTTTTCAGCAGCCAGACGGAAAAAAAGGAGCATGGGGTGGCCATGCTCCGGTTTACTATATTTTGTTGTTGCATCCCAGTACGTTGACTATCTTATGTCTTACCATCTCCTTGATGGCCTCCCTGGCTGGTCCCAGGTACTTTCTGGGATCGAATGCATCAGGGTGCTCCGCCATCTCTTTGCGGATGGTGCCGGTCATGGCCAATCTCAGGTCCGAATCGATATTGATCTTGCACACGGCCATACCTGCCGCCTTGCGTAACATATCTTCGGGAACGCCTTTGGCGCCGGACATTTCTCCTCCGAAAGTATTGATCATATCTACATATTCCGGAATAACCGATGAGGCTCCGTGCAACACGATGGGAAATTCCGGCAGCCTTCTGCTGACTTCTTCCAAAATGTCATAACGTAGCATGGGTTCCCCTTTGAATTTGAAGGCGCCGTGACTAGTACCGATGGCGATGGCCAATGAATCAACACCCGTCCCGAATACGAACTCTTCCACTTCGTCCGGTTTGGTGTAGCTGCCGTCTTCCGCCGAGACATTGACATCATCCTCAATGCCAGCTAACTTGCCCAACTCGCCTTCAACCGTCACACCTTTATCGTGCGCATACTCTACAACACGCTTGGTAAGTGCGATATTTTCAGCAAATGACAAATGGGATCCATCAATCATGACTGAACTGAAACCGCCATCTATACAAGACTTGCACAGCTCAAAGGAATCACCATGGTCCAGATGCAATGCGATGGGCAGATCCGTTTCGGCTAGGGCAGCTTCTACCAGCTTCATCAAGTAGGTATGACTGGCATATTTTCTTGCTCCCGCGGAAACCTGCAGAATCAGCGGTGCTTTTTCTTCGTAGGCCGCTTCAGTAATTCCCTGGATGATTTCCATATTGTTGACATTAAAAGCACCGATTGCATATCCACCCTCATAGGCTTTCTTAAACATCTCGGTTGTTGTAACTAGTGGCATATCCTTTTTCCTCCTTATTCTTGGAAGACAGCCGCAGGCTGCTTCTGTTCATTAAAACGGGCAATATGATTCCCGAAATCCCTATGATAAGAAAAATAGTTTGGTGTGTAGCCCACAGGGTAAGCAGGCCGAATATAAAACTACCAATGGCGAAACCACCGTCCATGCAGTTTTCCTGCAATCCCAGTGCAGCACCCTTTGTTTCCTCCGGTACACTATCGATCAGCCAATTGACACCTATGGTGATGGCAGCTGAAAAACCGAATCCTCCCAGTAGTGAGCACACGACAAGCATCTGCCTTGGTGCGAAGGGCACCAAGTATAAAAGAGCAGTCGCGATGGCGAACATAACCGTGCTGACGGTGGCTGATCTAGCCTTCGAAAAACGGTTAACACTCATACCCCCTGCAACATTTCCCATTAAACCACCAGTTGAGAAAAATGTAAAGAACAGACCCACATTTGGGATGGCAGAAAAACCGCCCAAGTAGATGGCCACGAAGGACAAAATGGCGCCGTAACCAATGCAGAGTACTAGAATCAGACCGAAGATACGTCTTGCCTGCGGATTCTTAAGCAGTACCTTGTACTCGCCGATGATTTTCTTCAATTGCACTTTGTTTTCCAGAGATTTATAGGTTTCCTGTAAGAAAGAAACCAACAATGACATCAACAGCGCTAGCGCCACCAGTGTCAGAAACATTTCCGGGTAACCATATCTTTTTACGAGGGCCAGCGCCCCCACCGGGCCAAGCATCAGCCCCAGAGAATACATCGCGCGTTGCAAGCCAATGGCCAGACCCCGGCTCTCGGCTGGCACCAGTTCCGAAATATAGCAGCTCATGGCTGATAGATACGATGCCATACCTACACCCATGGCAATCCTGGCTATGATGACGATCAGAAATGATCCCTGAGAGAAAAAGAAAAACAGCGTCCCGACTACAAAACTAAGGCTTCCCAAGAGCATCATTGCCTTACGCCCCTTGATATCCGCCAATGGTGCGAAATAAAAGCGAAAGAGCACGCAAAACAATGCAAACAGCGTATTCTGCAGGCCTGCCATGAACTCAGAGTAGCCTGAATGAATCATATACAGCGGACCTACCGTGAACAAGGCGAAGTTTATGGTTATGAAGATTCCGCCTGCTATAATTGCCAGAAGATAGTCTTTCTGCAATAAAGGTCGTTTTTCCCTTGTATGATTTTTCATGTATGCCTCCATGTTTGCTTCTGCTATTATCATAATATATAATCCAGAAATAGGCACACTAATAAGGAGGAAATATGCTGAACATTTACGATGCGGAATCGATGGAGAAATATTCTTCCGCTGTTACATTATCTGATATGGAGATTTTCATTTTCCCGGAGCTGATGTTCTCACTAGTTCTGGCGAATATCATGAGCCCTTCCATCTGGAAATGGAAGGAAGATCCATGGTTTTCCAAAATGGATACTCTGAAGGGTTACCGCAAAATTTTGCGTGTAAAACAATATATTATGGATAACTATGATTTCAACCTGGACCTTGATACCTGGGGCCTCACCAATAAGGATGTAGAGATGAACCGTTTCAAAAAGTTCATCGATGATGATACCCTGTCAAAGAGCAATGCGCTGTTCGGTTACGAAGGTGATAAGTATTACTTTGACATGGACATCCGCAGGCACTTCGGATTGGAAAAGTATGATTCAGAGGTCATTCCCTACTGGAAGACTGAGACGCCGGAAGCCATGGAGAATTTCTATCGACGCCCGGGTTATCGCAAAGGAGCTGGTGAATGTGTCTCCTTCTCCACCCTCTATTTTGCAGCCCTATTCGTCATGGCGGAAGTACCTACAGATAAAATGTACATGATCGCTACACCGCTACATTCTCAGAACTTCGTGGAGATCAATGATGGTCTACTGACCAACAACCGGCGGCTAGTAACCAAGAACATGTGGTTCAACGGAACGGTGCTCTCCTACAAAGCCAAGCGAGCACTAGTCAATGAACATATTACATTCATCTCCAATAGTAAGGGGTATATCCATAGGGTGTATGACAAGACCACATTACCCCGGGAATCCTACGAAACTTTCCGTGCTGAGCTGCAAGACTTCCTGAGCACCGACGTAAACTATGAGATCCTGGCCAATTTCCTTCGCGAATATAACAACCGGCAGTGCTGTTTCCAGTTTGAGACAGAACGGTTCGGCAAGACGCTATATATCCCGGCTGAAGACGTTTTCCGCTACGAACACAGTAGCCCGTATCAGGTTGGCACCAACACCCAGACCAAGCTGCTGGATTCCATCGAGGAAGACGAGTACTACAGCAATCCCGTGGAAGGCAGGGTCAGCCTTAAAACCATGCAGCAGTTCTTTCAGAACAACCACATCCATATCAAGGAGCTGAAAGAACAGCCAGATATCATCACGGACCAACTGTCCAATATCTGCCGCAAAGCAACTGAAATCGTACCGGACCTGCTAGAGTTCTGCAAGACTGACCCGATGCTGCCATCTTATGAAGGTAAAGACTACCAGGCGCAGGAAGAAGACCTGACCCTAAGCGGTCTTACGGACAGGCAGCAAATCATCGCTTACCTACGAACATTAAAAGATACCTCAGAGGCTACCAGCCTAGCCTTCATGGCATACCGCGAAATCGTGGGAGACTACTGGTATCCGTTCTTGAAAGCGGCCCTGGAACGTAATCCTGTCAGCATTGAAATGTTCATAGGCCAAAGCTTAGCCGAAGCCTATGAGAGCATCAACGCTTTCGATGAAGATTCCATATACAGCGAAAATCGTCTGGCTCAACCGGACGAAGTGGCCAATTTCCACACTGGTGACGGTCTGGAAAAAGCCATCCTCCTTTGGAATTTGGCAAAAAATAAACACCCCGACACGAAGGTCGACCTAGCCCTTCAGGGGGGTACTGCAAGACTAACGGTAGGTGAGACTCACTACGACTTCACAGCAAATAAAATTGTCTCTCTGCCGGAAAATATGAGTGAAATGTTAAAAGTACTAGGCATCGCCTAGTACTTTTTTTATGAATTCAAGAGAATACACGCGTATAAGTGAGAATACGCGCGAAATCTTAAGAACGCCCGATTTGCCCTCTGTGGTACTCTACTTCCTTACAAATCAACTGATTTCAGCCTTGATTCCTCGCCTTTCCTCCTTCCCCTTTTATATGATAGGATTGCACTCGGTACAGGGAAACCTGTCCAGGAGTAAATTTCGACACAAAGGAAAGGTAGATTGAAATGAGTAGACAACAGCACGTGGCCGACAAGAAGTTTTTCTTGATCGTGGCGACCATCGTACTGCTCTCCGTACTGCTCTCATCAAATTATTCTTACGCCACCACAGAAGGTACTTCTTCCGTCAGCAATCCGGTCCTAAAACGGGCCAATGCGGAAGAACTAAATATAACGCTGGAACCCATCGAAGTACGACAGCCGAGGTTACCCCAAACATCTTCTGAACTGGACATAGATTATTTACAGATGAGCCTGGTCAGCCAGACCAGAATGAGCGCGGAAGAGCTAGATACCGTTTTAGACGGAACCAACATGCAAGGCCTTGGCCAGGCGTTTAAAGAAGCGGAAGCACTTTACGATATTAACGCAGCCGCATTGGCCTCTATCGCGATTCATGAAAGTGCCTGGGGAGCCAGTTCCTACGCCCGAAACCGTAACAACCTTTTCGGTTTTGCCGCTTACACCAATAGTCCTAACTCAGCCAAGAATTTCTCCACCGCGGAAAGTTGCGTGCTCTACGTGGCCGAATTCCTGCAGGAGCATTACCTGGATGAAGAAGGCAAGTATTACGTGGATGCTACCCTACCCGGCATGAATACCATTTATGCCGCGGATACTAGTTGGAAACGTAACATCTCGACCATATGGGAGCGCCTGGAAAACGGTTATTTCCTTCATTAAAAGTGTATACTTTTAAATCTTATAAACTTTAATATAAAGAGTGCGCTTATACTATGCACCCCGTTCCCAGTCAAACTAGCCTGGGAACGGGGTGTTTTTATGCTTTAAGTGCAGCAACAAAATAAAAAGAGGATAAGAAAGATTAGATATTCCAATCCCTCTTATCCATTGTTCATATTAATATTTCTTCAGCATATTTCTTCAGCTTAAGGAGCTGATAGATGTTTCTGCACTCCGACTATCGGATATGCAATTGCGAATAGTATAGTATTTCCCAATAACTCTTTATACAACTGTTCTTCGGTTGTTGAGTAAAAGATTATTCTATGGCACTGCCTATTGCATTCTTGAATACTTTTTCTAGCAATGAGCCTCCAACTACTTCCCTATATAATTTGCTAGCTCGTGCGCTCTTTGGATTGGGAGCGATATCCTCACAAAGTGCCTCCGCCATTTTCGCATATAGCTCCGGAGTCGGCTTGGATCCTATCATAACCGCCTCCGCATGCGATGCACGCACAGGACGCGGCGCTGCCGCACCAAGAGCGATTGCGCACGTACGCACCTTTTCCTGCTGATCGATTTCCACAGCAACCGCTACAGACAATAATGCGATTGACATCGCACTACGAAGACCGATCTTCTCAAATGCACTGCACCGCTGTGGTTTGAATCGAATCGCTACGATAAGCTCGTCATCATCCAATTGGTTAGAGTAAAATCCGAGGAAAAAATTATTGATATGCAGCGTGCGGATATTGCCCTTCTTGGCGATTTCCACCTCTGCATCTAGTGCAAGCAATGGTGGTGCTGTGTCAGCAGCCGGACATGCATGGGCAATGTTTCCACCTATGGTTGCATAGTTACAGGTGCTGGGATCCGCAAAGACCTGAGCTGCTTGGTACAGCGCCGGTGCCTGCTTACAGAGCAGCGCGCTTTTAGCTATATCAGCCACTGTTGTTAAAGCGCCAATGCGAATCATGCCGTCTTCTTGTGTAATACCAGACAATTCTCCGATATTGCTTATATCCACTAGGATTTTATTCTGCAGTTTTCTTGAACGAATATCATTCATAACATTAGTCGCACCAGCTACCAATACAGAATCTTCTTTTTCCTTCGCCAGAATATTGAGTGTCTCTTGGATGCCGTTCGACCTTACATACTCAAAACCGCTCATCAATATACCTCCTTCATATTACAAAAACATGCGTGTCATTTACAAAGATCTAGTATTGCAGCAGACCTTCCTTTATCAACTGATCAAACCAGACGACCAAAGGTACATCTGCAAATATCATCTCGCTAAACATTCTCGAATCTGGTTGTGCAGGATATAAACGGGCATTGCCATCAGTAAAAGCGAATCCGTTTTGATAGCAAACTGGACCACCTGCAACAAAATCCTCCCCCCCCTGCAAACAGGGCTTATATAAAGGAAATCTCTGACTCAACTCATCTTGCACCGCTTCCAAAGTTGACAGTTGTTGTGCTGGATCAATATAGCCAATCATGTCATCCAAAACTTGCCAGCCATCCTTGCCGGCTGGTGGTGCTAAGACTCGCTGCAGACGTTGCACCCGCCCTTCAGCGTTAACATAACTGCCGTCAAAGGCGCCATATCCTGGCATGGGAAGAAATACGTCTGCATACTCAAAAGCCGGACCGGACATACTGTCCATCAGCATTATGAATTCGAGGGAATTCGCTAATTCCTTATCAATGAATTGCTCAACCAAGATCAAGCCTTTGATTTTTCCACTCTGTATGTCTTCTTGTAAATCAGACATATTGGCGCGGATGTTCATATAAGACACACTCTGAGTATTGCTATGTTGCAGCATCTGTATCAATCCGTTTTTGGGCTTGCCGATATGTCCGCTGATGACG
Source organism: Clostridia bacterium (assembly GCA_030625965.1). Lineage (GTDB taxonomy): Bacteria > Bacillota > TC1 > TC1 > UBA5767 > UBA5767. The sequence continues at coordinate 81,234 of DAOUPV010000002.1, read as the reverse complement.
GCTAGATTGGCAAGCAAACGTGCTGTCTCCGTTGAAACTCGCTCACGATCGAGCATGATCATCGCATTAGGCGCTTCCAGGTACGCTTTGGCGAAGGCTGTCGCCTCCTCACTTGGCTCTACACCCGCCAGGGAGACAACCAATTGTTCATAACCTTCGGCGTTGGTTGGACAACAACACTGTCTGAGAAGATATTGGAGCATTTCTTTGAGAAATCTTGTATCGTCCTCCACGACTGCACGCTGATCTGCTAGCATATTGAAGCCATTCCAGCCCTCAGCTGCCGCCAGCAACAGCTTGGCGCCCTTCTTTTTGGCCTTTTGTACCGGCACAGCCAACATTGCATAATAAGAAGGAACATCAGCCCCAAGGATGAATATCAAATCCGTCTCGGCAAGTTCTTGATAGCTATTGCTGCTGCCATCCAGACCTAGAACCTCTTCCAAACCGCCGTCGTATACATTGGCGCTATAGAAGCTGCTGGTGCCGATACTCTCCCCGAGCTTGCGGGAAAGATAGATCTCCTCGCTGGTCATACGATCAGCGACCAAGATGCCGATGGCATCACTGCCATACGTCCGCTGCACACGGTTGATCTCCTCATGGATCGCTAGATAGGCATCATCCCAGCTGGCAGGTTGAAAACATCCTTCATCCATACATAATGGAGACGTGAGTCCCTTTTCGCTCAAGACCGTGTGCCAACCGAATCGTCCATGGCGACAGAGAATATTTTCCTCCAATGATCCGTCAACGATCGGCTTGACCTTGATGAGAGCATTGCCGTAACTATGAATTTCGGTGCTACAGCCCACGCCACAATAATTACAAACACTACGTTGTTTGCTGGGAGGAAGTACCAGCGGTTTTTGCCTGGGATTTCGTTCCGTTAGCGCTCCGGTAGGACAATGTTCCACACACTGACCGCATCCGATGCAAGATGTAGTCTGGAGCGCTCCACCTGAAGCAGTTTTGATCAGTGCATGATTACCGCTTTCATCGAGCTTCCAAGAATCGTATCCCATCATCTCGGAACAAACACGAACACACAATCCGCAAAGAACGCATTTATTGGGATCGTAATGAATATATGGATGACGGCGATCAATGACTTGACGCGGTGTCTGGTCTGGCACCGCTGTTTCCATGCCATACTGTTTCATATAGGAGAGCAACTTGCATTCATATAAATCAAGACACCCACACTCCAAACAACGCGAAGCTTCTTGCACAGCTTCATCTGCTGAGAATCCCCCAGCGGTTTCCGTGAAATTCTTCATCCTGTCGCTGCAATCCAGAATTGGCGCTGCTACCCGTTCCTGCGGATTGACATGGGAGAACGCTTCAGCAGTCAGGTCATTTTGCCTGAAATAGGTCTTGTCCTGCTCGACGTACTCCTCGCCACGCAGATAGGCGTCGATGGCTCTCGCGGCCTTCTGTCCGTCCGCGACAGCCTCCACCGCCAGGCCAGGGCCGGAATTCGCCGCGTCACCGCCTGCGAAAACACCCGGCATACCGGTCTGCAGTCGGTCGTCCGTCTGGATCGTCCCCTGATGCGAAAGATTCAGTTGGGGGAAGCCTCCCGTATCGACCTGCTGACCGATCGCTACGATTAAATAATCACAAGAACATTCCCGGATTTCGCCCGTAATCGGTTCAGGGCGTCTACGCCCTGATGCATCCGGCATTGCCAAATGCATCTTTTGCAGAACCAGATAGAGTTCGTCGTTACATGGTTTGACTTCTACCGGGGTAGCCAAGAAGCAGAACTCGATACCTTCTTTCTCTGCTTCCAGCAGTTCCTCTTCAATGACCGGCATTTGATCACGCGCTCTACGGTAAACCAGGGTAACCTTTTTCACGCTCGGTAAACGGTAGGCTGCTCGGCAGGCATCGATGGCTGTGTTGCCCCCTCCAACCACGACGACGTGTTTGCCCAAGTTCAGCGTTTCCTGCTGTGCGATTCGACGTAAGAAATCCAATCCACTCATGACGTTATGCAAATACTCTCCCGGAATATTAAGCGATGAGCTCTTCCAAGCCCCAATGGAAACGAATACCGCGTCGTACTGCTTTCTCAGTTCATCGAACCGCTTCTCATCGATGGGACAGGAAATATTCATCTTCGCGCCCATGGCCTCTATCAGTGCGATTTCCTGATCCAGAACAGCTTTCGGCAGCCGAAATTCTGGAATGCCATAACGCAGCATCCCGCCCATTTCGGGCATGGCTTCATATATCGTCACCTTATGGCCCTTTTGCAGCAGCTGCCAGGCTGCCGTCAGCCCTGCTGGACCGCTGCCGATGATCGCTACGCTTTTCCCTGTCAAGGCGTCCGTCTCGGGCATGTATGACGTTTCCAATCCCAAATCGACGTCCGCCGCAAAGCGCTTCAGCTTCGCCAGTGATACAGGGCCCTCGAGAAGATTGCGTCTACAGGCCTCCTCGCAAGGATGCGGACATATCCGACCCAACGAGGCAGGCAAAGGATATTTTTCTTTTAATAACTGCAGTGCTTCTGAGAAGTAACCCTCGGCAATCAAGCCCGCATAACCTTGGCAATCGCTATCCGCCGGACATTCCAAACGGCAAGGGGCGATGCAATCACCGCGATGCTTGTCCGCCATCTTCTGCAGTGCCTCGCAACGCATGGAGGCGAGCAACTCGTTTTCAGTTACGATGTCCATTCCGTCATGTACAGGTGTCTCACATGCACATACCGGCTCTTTGCCATCAATCTGCACCACACATAAGCCACATTTCCCATTCGGATTAAGTTTGGTGTCATGACAGAGGTTGGGAATTTCTATCCCAGCGGATAGCGCCACATCCCATATATTATCTCCCGCATGGGCGATGACCTTTTTCCCATCAATACTAACCGTAACATTACGAAAATCATCCATTATTTCCACCTCTTATTGAGCTTCTTCCATTTCATTAGCATAGTATTCGATAGCATCGACAATCTGCTCATAGCCTGTACAACGGCACAGGTTTCCTGAAATTGCTTTTCGAATCTCTTCACGCCTAGGCCGGGGATGCTTTTCCAGATATGCCAAAGCACTCATAATAAAACCAGGGGTACAGAAACCACATTGTATCGCATTTTTTTCAATGAAGGCTTCCTGGATAGGATGCAACTGATCGCCATTGGCCAAACCTTCGATGGTGACAATCTCTCTGCCGTCAAATGCTGCTGCCAGAGCAATGCAGCTCTTTGTCGCTTTGCCGTCAACGATGACCGTGCAGGTGCCGCATTCACCGATGGAACATCCTTCCTTGACACCAGTCATCCCCAGATTATCCCGCAGTGCCGAGAGCAGCGTCTGATCTGGTTCCACCTCCAAGTTAACCACTTCACCATTCAACGTAAATGCGATCTTTATATTTTCACTCATGCGGAAATTCACCATACCTTTCTATAAGTTGACAGAAAAAGCGAGCTCCCCTATTTATGTAGCAACTCAAACATCTTGACTTTGTTGATGGGAATTTTATTTATTCGCTCTCCCGTTGCATTATGCAGTGCATTGATGATGGCGGAAGCAACTCCCTCGGTGGCGTTTTCGCCCAGACTCTTTGCCCCATAGGTACCCGTCTTATCCTCACACTCAAACAAGATCGCTTCCATCTCAGGAGTATCCATACTGCTGGCAATCATGAAGGTATCCAGATTTTTGTTGCGGATCTTTCCATCCTTGATGGCCAGGTTTTCCATCATTGCAAAACCCTGGCCCATGGCGATTCCACCGAAGATCTGACCCTTTGAGGTTTCGGGATTGATAACCGTACCTACGTCGTGTCCGGACGTGACTTTTTCCACCGTTATTTCGCCTGTTTTGTAGTCGACTTCCACCTCGGCGACACAAACGCTGTAAGAATAGGTCGGAAACGCATCACCAAATCCGGTTTTGCAGCTGAAACTCAGCTTGGGCGGTTTATACCAGTTCATAACCCCGCTCTGTCCACCAGTCCAGTGATGCACATTGCAAACCTCATGGAAAGGAATCGCAGCATCCGGCACTCCGATGAGTATAAACATGCCATCCTCCAAAGCAACTTGATCCGGGCTTTCCGTATGGAACATCATCGCCGCTGTCTCTTTCAGATAGCTTTTAAGCTCCTGGGCTGCTTTTCTTACCGACTGTGCTCCCATAACAGTACAACGTGAAGCAACTGTGGGACCGCTATCCAATATGGTATTGGTATCCACCTTATTGACCAATATTTTCTCTACAGGAACACCCAGCGTCTCTGCAACAATCTGGGAATAGGCTGTATGCAATCCCTGGCCGTTCTCCACTAGGCCTACATTGACCATCACCGAGCCATCATCGTGTACACATATGTATGCAGCTGAGGCATCAATTGATTCATTCCCCAATCCGCACCCCCGGTGAAAAATACTCATACCGATGCCTTTTCGCTTGTCTCCAGTCTGGTTGGCGTACTTCTTACGTTTTCCCTCAAAATCGGTTTTGGCGCAGAGGTTTTCAATGATCTCGGGAAGAATCACCTCTTCATTGAGCTCTTGGCCGCAAGGGTGAATGGCCCCTTTATGTAACATATTGGATTTCTTAAAGGCTAGGAAATCCATACCAAGTTCTTCGGCGACTTCCTCGTAGAACTGTTCCTGTGCATAGATAATCTGCGGCGAGCTATAACCACGCATTGCTCCCGAGGTAACCGTATTGGTGAACACACCTAAGATATCCACCTTCACATTGGGAATCACATACGCGCCGGCTGCATGTACAACAGCCCGGAAACTCATGAATTCATGCATATGATAGGCGCCTACATCTTCAATGAGCGTCACTTGTAACGCCTGCAGCTTGCCGTCTTTGTTGACGCCTGCCTTATACTTGAACTTGAAGGGGTGTCGTTTGGAACTGCAAACGATAGATTCTTCGCGACTAATTACCATCTTCACAGGATGACCTGTAGCATCGGCCAACAATGAAGCCCTACCAATGGTCAATCCCATCAACTCCTCCTTGCCACCGAAGGATCCGCCTATAGTCGTCTGCACCAAACGCGCCTTACTGCGCGGGATACCTAGACTATCCGCAATCCATCTGCGACCGAAGAAAGGATTCGCAGCACAAGCGTAGACGGTCATGCAGCCATTCTTTTCCGGTACAGCTACGGCCGCTTCCGGTTCCAGATACAGATGTTCCACAGCCTGTGTTTCATACTCCCGCTCAACAATCACATCACAGTCGGTAAAGGCTACATCCACATCACCTTTTCTCACTTTACATCTGGCGTGGCTCCAAATATTACCGGCACAATCTTCGTTGTTCTCATGTACCAAAGGAGCGCCGTCAGCCATCGCCTCATCGATGGTATACACTGCAGGCAGTTCCTCGTACTCAACATCTATCGCTTCTAGACCCGCCTCAAGCGCGTGTTTTGTGTCCGCAGCTACAATGGCCACCACGTCACCCTCGTATCGCAGTATTTCTGTCATATAGGTGTAGTAGCCCCAGCTGAAGGGCTTATTAAGATCCTTATATGTCAGGACCGCTCTAACGCCAGGCACTGCCAGGGCTTTCTCCACGCAAATCCGCTTCACCTTTGCATGGGTGTACGGTCCGTGAAGCGAGCCCCCAAACAGCATGTCGGGAAATACTAGGTCGGCTGCATAGTCCGCCCTGCCGGTAACCTTCTCCTTTGCGTCTACCCGGGGACAGAATTTATTGATATGAGAATACTTTTTGTTTCCCTCCGCAAAAAGCGGCATATATTTCACTCTCCTTTCGGAATAAACTTGCGATAGCCCATAGACGGGCCACATTCGTATTTCTTATCTGACTGTACCTTGTTGTACCTTATTGTTATGTGTTTTCTGGCTATACATCAGCACCAAGTGCGATGACCTTGTACATATATGTTGGCTGTATGCATCAAAGCATATGGTTCCCCTGTTTCATCGCCTCCTGGTTCATCGGATGCACACAATATGATGATTTTCTTCCTAGCTAAATGTAATTATTTTCACATTCCCGGTTATAGTCCTTCCCTCTTCAAGCTTTAATATTCAGTTTTAGTTTGTTGCTACCAGAAAGCAGTCGCTTACAGCATAACCCTTGCATCAACTGGCATAATTCCCCCGCCTGCTTCAAAGACAAAACAGGGATTGATATCCAACTCTTTGATTTCCGGATTATCCTCAATCATAATCGCTACCTTGAGCATCAGCTCGGCCATTGCATCCACATCTCTAGCAACTTGACCGCGAGCGCCCTGCAACAGCGAGGAAGCCTTGATCTCGTAGATCATGGACAACGCATCCTCCTTGCTGAGCGGCAGCACCCTAAAACTCACATCCTCCAGAACCTCGACAAAAATCCCTCCCAGACCAAACATCAGCGTCGGTCCGAAAGATGCATCCTGGGTCATTCCAATAATGCATTCGAGGCCACCTTTTAGCATTTCACATACTAGGATGCCGTCGATTACCGCATCCGACTTGTAAGCAAGCACATTTTCAATGATAGCGTGATAAGCCTCGGACAATCCTTCATCATCCATGATGTTAACCTCTACACCGCCGGCATCGGATTTATGCAAGATATTCCGCGACACTATCTTCATGACGACTGGATATCCTATCCTTTTCGCCGCATCAAGTGCTTCCTCTACACTACGAGCTAGCTGATGCTGAGGCGTAGGAATGCCATAATCTGAAAACAGCTCCCATGCCTCCGCTTCATTCAGATGATATTCATCTGCTAACGCCTTTCCTATAAGCTTGTGCATATCTGACCTCCTCTATTCTCAGCTAGCCAGCCAGCTCCTTGTTGTCGGCCGCAGCAAAATATGCCTCCTTACCCATTTCAAAGGCCTTCATATTCATCTCCACGGTCTTGGGCGGGACTTTCTGAGTAATTACATCCAACATGATATCCTCTGCTACCGGAATCAATCCGCTAGCAAAAGCTGCTCCCAACATCACCACACTGAGCACTTTAGAGCTACCCGCGGTAGCAGCGATCCTCGAACCGTCGATCGTGATGACCTTCTCTCCGATATCGTCCATGGAACCGACAATATCTTCCAATGCAGGATACTCTACGGCTCCCACCTTGACATCCACCGGAATCTCCATCTTCGTATTGATGATTACCATGCCTTCCGCTGAGAGATACGGTACTCCCACACGCAGGCCTTCCAACGGCTCCAGCGCCAGAATCAGATCAGCTTTCCCTTTTCCCACCAGTGGGGAATAGACCGTCTCGCCGATGCGCACGTGAGAAGCCACTGCACCACCACGCTGCGCCGCGCCGAACGTTTCGCCTACTCGAATATTATACTTGTCGTCATGTGTCTTGATGGTTGCCTCGGCAATCAAGTGCGACGCTAAAATACTACCCTGTCCGCCAATTCCTGCTACAATAACATTTCGTTCCATCACTAGCGCCTCCTCATCTTAATCGCGTCATTCGGACAGTTTTGCATGCAAAGTCCACAGTCCACGCACAGCACATTGTCAATTCTGGATTTCTTTTCCGTAATATCGAACATGATTGCAGGACAGCCCAACTGCACGCAACTCTTACAGCCGTCACATTCATTGACACTGATGTATGTTTTTGCCAAGCTTTTCTTAACTCTTCGTTGTTTTTGAAGCTGACATTCACCTTCGAGAATCACAACTGCGGGCCCTTCATAGTCCAGCGCCTCAGAAATGGCTTCTTCGGCTTCTTCCTGGTCGTATGCGTCCACAGTCCTCACAGATTTGATCCCCATCGCTTGCACAATAGAAGGAATATCCGCACGGGGGTACTCATCGCCATAAACATCATAACCCGTATTGGGATTCGGCTGGTGTCCCGTCATGCAGGTCCAACGGTTGTCAAGAATCAAGAAGGTGATATCCGATTGGTTATAGACAATGTTCATAAGCGCGGGGAGTATCCCGTGGAAAAGCGTAGAATCGCCGCAGACAGCGACCACTTTGCCATCCTTGTAGCCAACTTTGTTCTGTCCGTGGGCCATGCTTATGCCGCTGCCCATCACGTAAATGGTATCCAACATATCGTATGGCGAGTCAGGTTTGAAAGCCATCGAATCAGCATCACTGGCAAGATTACCACTTGCGAAGATGCCGTAACCAGCCTGCTCGTAGCATCCGATATCTCCGTTGATGATATGCACCTCGTCTTCAGGGTAGCGCTGCAACGCCTTCTTCAAAGCAGCATAGGAACCCAGGTGCGAGCAACCGGCACACAGTGTCGATGATCGCGGTACGACCAAGGATGCCTTTTCCTCACGGACCTTTTCCTTGTCGTCCGCAGCCAACTCCATCCCGAATACGTCCGCCAGTGCGTCCGTGACGATATCCGTGTTCAATTCACCATACGGATTGAAAATGGGATTGTAACTCTTGCCGCTGATCTTAACCAGCGGAGCGACCTCTTTGGCGAGGGAGCGGACCATGTTTTCTACTACCGGATCCCCTTCCTCGATCATGATTACCTGATCAAGACCGTCAAAGAAACTGCTAACCAATTCATCCGGCAAAGGATAGATGAATCCCAATTTGAGGAAAGCAACCTCGTCGCTCAATCCCAGACGAGACAAAGCCTCCCGGGCATACGCAGCAGCCAAACCACTGGCGATAATTCCTGTCTTGGCCCCTTCCGGTTTCAAGGTAGAATTATAAGGGCTTTTATTGGCTAAAGATTGGACCTGGGGCAACACATCGTGCAGCCACGCATGCTTGCTGATCGCACCTGGAGGCCCGTAGACATTCCAACGATAAGGCAATTTGTAATGCTTATTGAAAGCAAGATTATTGCGCGTTTTCTCGCACTGGTCGAAGAGAACGTCCCCACTGGCATGTGATATGCGGCTAACCGAACGCAGGAATACAGGCAAGCCCACTTCCTCCGACAAGGTGAAGGCCTCTCTGGCCATATCTTTGGCCTCCTGCTGGTTCTCCGGCTCAAAACAAGGTATCTCAGCATATGAAGCAGCAAACCGAGTATCCTGTTCGTTGGAAGAATAATGAGCGTCCGGATCATCAGCGACCACGACCACCATCCCACCCTTGATGCCACCATAAGGTAGCGTCATGAAGGTGTCCATTGCTACATTCAGACCCGCATTCTTCATAGCCACCATCGTACGGGCCCCAACAAATGATGCTCCCGCTGCCACTTCAAAGGCGACTTTCTCATTGACACTCCATTCAACATAGAAATCGCTCTCGGGGGCTGCCTCAAACAGTACTTCGCCGATTTCCGAAGAGGGTGTACCTGGATATGCAGCCATCAGCTGCACCCCTGCCTCTACTGCCCCACGGGCAATTGCTTCGTTCCCCATTAAGAGGTCGCGTTTGCCGGCTTCTTGTAAAATCTTTACACTCATAATTTTCTCTCCTTTATGTCAGTCGAATATGACATCTTCTCAGTAGTTTTTCTTCTTCAGAAGAGCACCTATCGCACGGACAGCACGTTCAGGCGTGGGGAAGGCTGGAATACCTGCTTGATGCATCAAAAGCACCTCTTCTTTTTCTACATCGCCGCCACCCAAAAAGGCAACAACGATCGGTTTATCCGTCCTACTAGATATGTCCCGCACCACATCGCTGGCTTTATGAACCGGATCCCCGAATATAACCAGTATGCAATCGATTACCTCCGAGGTGATGGCAACATCAAGTGCTTGCATATACCGATTAGCCGTAGCATCACCGGTCAGGTCCAGTGGATTGGATACGACACACTGATTCGGAAGAATCTCCTTGAGTCTGTCTTTGATATCCGTAGACAACTGTTTCAGCTCGATACCTAGATCCTCCGCTGTATCAGCTGCCAAGATACCGCTTCCTCCACTGCTGGTTATTACCAGCATCCTCCTCCCTAACGGCGCATCCAGCATGCTCAGTATCTTGCTGTAGTCATAGAACTCGCAGATACCTTCCGCCCTGATCAGCCCGGTCTGTTTGCACACAGCTTCAAAAACCTTGTCGCTGCCTGCAATGGATTTGGTATGGCTTTGCGCGGCTTCCGCACCTTTTCGGGTACGTCCTGGTTTGAGTACAACCACCGGTTTCTTTGAAAGTGCCGACTTCGCGGTCTTTATAAAAGCTCTACCATCCTTGACACCTTCAATATTCAAGGCAATAACCTTTGTTTCCTCATCTGATGCAAAATAATCCAGTAGCTCAATCTCACCAACGCCGCTCTTGTTCCCCAGCGCCAACAAAGCAGAAAATCCAATCTCTTCATCCTCTGCCCAGCCGCCCATGGTCGCTCCAATGGTACCGCTTTGCGCAATCACGGCCATTCCGCCTCGTTTGGTCAGCAAAGGCCAGCAGGCGCACAGCTTGTTCGGCGTATAATTTATTCCCTGGCAATTGGGCCCGATTACTGCAATATCATGAGCGTTGGCGATCCCCATCACCTCATTTTCCAGCTCTACATTCCCGATCTCACGGAAGCCGCCACTAATTATGACAGCCCCCCTTGCATTTTTATCCGCAGCTTGTTGCATCACTTCCGGCACTGCAGCAGCCGGCACAACAATCACTACCAGATCGAGATCCTCTGGTACGTCAAGCAGCGATGGATAGCAATTAATATCCAGAATCGACTCTGCCTTTAGGTTAATCGGATAGATACGTCCCTGATATCCGGCGTCTAAGATATTCTTTAACACTTGGTATCCAGTTTTGTCAGGATTGCTGGATGCGCCGACCACAGATACGGTCTTTGCATTAAGTACAGCATGTAGTGTTTCAGGCTTAACCATGATTCCCTCCGTCTCTTCCTCTTCTAGATCGTAATCCCGTTTTTGCGCCACAGGATTTTTGCTTGTTCCTGGCACTCTCTCATCGTTTCAACCTCATCCACCAAGGTAGCTTGACCATCTTTAACAACGATTTGTCCATCCACGATGACAGTCTCCACATGCTGCCCTTGGAACGTCATATTATAATAGCTCAGCGCTGAGCAAGGGGCTATCGGTGTCGGACTGTTCGGATTAATGATAATCAGATCTGCCTTCTTGCCTATTTTAAGACTTCCTATCTGTTTTTCCATCCCCAGAGCCCGCGCCGCATTGCCCAGCAGCATATCCAAGACTTGCGTTATGGGCAACAGCCCAGCATTGGCTTGGTGCGCCTTGTGCAACAAAAAGGTATAACGCAGATATTCGGCAATATCCAGAGAGAAGAAACAGTCGTGTCCAATCGTCATATTAAGGCCTTGATCCATCATGAAAGGCACTCTCGCTACACCGTTTCCGCCAAAAGAGTTGGTCATGGGGGTATGGGAGATATTAACATTGTTGCGCGCAAGAATCGCTACATCTTCATCTGTCAAATCGATACAATGCGCCGCAATTACATCGGGTCCCAATACTCCTGTTTCTTCAAGGATTTGTGGTGCAGACATGCCGTGCTTCTCAAGCATAAATGCCCGAGGAATTTCAGCGATATGCACCTGGATGCCTACGTCATACTGATTGGCAATCTTTCTTGCCTTTTCCATTGTCGAACGCGAGTTGGTAAAAGCGGTATGCAGGCCAAGCCGTCCTTGGATGCGCGAGTCCTTACCACCAGGATATTTTTCAAAAAAAGCGACGTTTTCAGCAAACGCTTTATCTGCATTCACCAGGGATACCCTCTCGAGAATATGTTCACCTGGTACGCGTTCCGTCACCTCGAATCCAAGTTGAGCCCGAATCCCCGTCTCTTCAATGGCTTTGGCGCTAGCATCCAAAATACCTGGTAACGCATTCGGCCCTTCAACGAATTCACATACCGTCGTCGTTCCGCTCTTTAGTAATTTTGTGGCAGAATAACGTGTAGCGGCATAGACGCCTTCTTGTGTGATGAGGTCCTCCAGCCACTCCCAGCCCATTTTCTGCAGCATATCCCAGAAATCCTGTACCTGAGAAAAATCCACTGGCATGTTGTGGCCTAATACATAAGACATATGGGTATGGGTCACGATAAAACCAGGCATCACGATTTTCCCCTTGGCATCTATGGTTTCAGCACCTGGATACATTTTGGACAAAGTATCGCTATCCCCAAGGTCGGCAATGGTATTACCCTTAATCGCCACCGCTCCGTTTTCAATCATTTTGCCAGAGGCAGCACCTTTATCAAAAGTCAGCACCAGAGCATTTTTAATCAATAGATCAATCACAGAATCTCCTCCTTTACTACTTTAATCCACCTTGTAATATTGCTGCGAAATGGCATTGTTGCCGCAGACGGAAACACACATGCCGCATCCATGGCAATTTTCTTCGATGAATATAGGACCAGTTTCACCCATATCAATCGCCCCGTAAGGACAAGCCATCAAGCAATTGAGACAAGAATTGCACACGCCCATGTTACGAGTCGGAACTAAAGGAGTATGGATGATTTGTTGCTCATTCTCCACCCGCTCGGCAATCCGCTTGTGGGCCAGGCCCCGTATTTCATCAAGGCTGTTGTAGCCTTTGCGTTTCATGAATTTGACAATGCCGTCATAGACGTCGCCATACCGCTCATATCCGTACATCGTGGTAGATGAAGCCATGGCCACTGCTGATGCACCCGCCATGATATACTCGATCGCATCTGCTCCGGTGGCAATACCACCGATACCGATCACTGGCACGTCGACCGCCTCGGTTATCTCCATCACCATACGCAGCACCAGGGGTTTCAGGGCTGCCCCGGTAAGGCCTCCATAGCCCTTGGGACCACCCAGGAGCGGTTGTCCTGTCTCGATATCAATGCCTATCGCCGGACCGATAGAGTCCGCTGTGGAAATTACGTCAGCACCTGCCTCTACGACCGCCTTCGCCCATTCTTTGCAGTTCAGATGATAAATCGCACTGAATTTCGCAATCACGGGGATATTGACCGCTTTCTTTACCGCCTCGATCTGGCGGGCATATTCACTTGGATCAGACACTTCCGGCAAGTCGATCTTCAAACCGGGATACATGGCCTCCAGAATGTTGCCCATGTGGGGGCACGCTGTTGGGTACTCAATGAAACTCGCACCAGCTGCCTCACAGCCCTTCGCCAGTTCGATGGCTTCATCGGGATTCTGCCCGGCCATATTGGCAATGATGGGAATGCCTGCCTCCAACGCCTTGGGAAATTCTTCCTTGAACCACTGGTCAGAAGTGAGGTTGGCCCCGAAAACACAGTTGATCATCGAGCCACCCTTGACGGCTTTCATATTAGGTATTACATCAACAAACATATCTTTGACAATGGTCTTGGTCGTTGCCGCTCCAAGATTGTATTCACTGATCTGTTGAATGCGCTCACCATCCTTACCGTCCACACCGGATGAAGAAATAATCGGGCTGTTTAATTTAATCCCTGCAATATCTACACTTAAATCCATATTTCCTCCTATGAAAATTATATTTTGTTCGTATTCAAACAATATTCAATGGATAGCACAACTTCTATTAGAGTCTTACCCATTCTTTCATCGCAAAACACGAAAATAGATGCCTGATATTAATGATAATAAACATTTTCTAGTAATTCTTGACTCGTAATACTTCCCCGCAAAATAGTTATGTTGCACTGTATACTAAAGATTGGAAATTCATTTCAGCATGATGGATGAACATATTATGAAATATGAATGAATAATTATAATGGCGTATGATATATTTGGAACTGATGAAACCTTACAAATTCAAATCCGGGGAATTGTACAATTACTTAATCAGAGCCGTTATGGCAAGTCGAACTTGCCATAACAATTGCTCCAATCAATATATTTATTTAGAAAATCACACTATATATTTTCTATCACACACTCTCCTCAGAAACATCATTCTCAATCTCACTCCTCTGAGTAATCTGCAAGAATCCGAATATGACAGCTCCTGCGAAAAACCAAATCGCAGTAATGCCCCAGTAAGACCATGCCTGGTATACGCCTGGCAAAATGAAATACAAAACAGCTATCGATAGGATCACGGGAACAACACTGCCTCCGAACAACCGGAAATCGCCCGGTTTACGTACATTCTGTTTACGAGCAGCAATCAGAGTTATGGACATGATACAAACAACCAACGCAAGAGATATCGCTCCGGCGTGGATCAAAACATTAGTGAAATCCGGAATCACCGAAAGGAGGGTAACAACGATCATGGTCAGCAACATCGCATTGACAGGCGCTTTGGTCTTGCCATTGATTTTTGATAAGCCTGCAGGCAACAAGCCCTTGGCAGCTGCCGATTGAATGGTCCAGCCAGATATCATCATCAATACCAACAAGGTAGTCGTAAGCGCTAAGACAGCAGCAATAGAAATGACTGCGGGCAACCAAGGCAGACTATACAATGTCGTCCAAGCTGCTGCATATAACGGCACATACTGTGCCCAAGCTGTTTCCGCTGCGTTGAAGTAGCTGGCTCTCAACAGGCCTGTAGTAATGATAATCACAGCAGTGTACAATACAACTGCAACCACAGTCGCTGTCAGAACCGCACGTGGCACTGTTTTTTTGGGATTCCTTACCTGCGAAACCATAAATGCAATGGCAACGATCGCTCCATAGGCTAACATGGCAATGGGAATCGCCCCGATGAAACCAAACGTACCCCCTGCTCCTTGTGTAAAGAAAGGTGTAAAGTGCTCTGGATTAAAAGCTCCTAAACCAGCAAAGCAATACACCAGGATCAACGCGATCAAAACAAGCACCAGAACTAGATTGACTTTACCGGCAATCGTTATGTTCAGCATCGTCAGCAGTCCGCAAGCCAAGCACCAGATTACAGCTAACTGTGTCTGATAGGGCGCAAAGACTGGAAAAGCCGTGCCAAGATAATTTGCAATATAGATTGCAGAAAAGGCAGCTCCGAAGAGGTTTACATTCAAGTATAACCAAGCCGTAAACCATCCCCAGGCTTCTTTGCTTCTTTTTGTTTTGCCCAAGGCTTTATAAGGAAAAACAAAGGCTCCGCCTGACTCAGGATAGATCACGCCAAGTTCAGCGGCCATTAGACCAAAAACCATTAGAATAATACCTGCTACGACCCAGCTGATGATACTAGCCGGACCAGCGATTGCATAAGTAACGCCTGAAAGAGAAAATACTGCTGAGCCTACCATTCCACCGATGAGAATCATTGTGCATGCAAGGACGCCAAGTTTTCCGTCATTTTCAATATTGTTTGTCATGTGATTCACCTCCATCATTTTTTTGGTATTGAATCTTTTCTCAGAAAGCACGTCTATCAAAGAGCGCACTCCATTTACAAACATTTTCTCAACACAGTCAGTCTGTGTTGGCAACAATGCTTCTGTAAATCTTCCACCCCCTTATAAATAAGATTTTGCATATCGAAATTCCCATTCGGTTGAGATATTCTCAAGTAAAATGGCGAATTCTTATGTCTGCCTGGGTGTCAGTTATAATTCAACGCTATGATGTACTATGATCATGCAAAACCGTCCATTACCAAATGGCAAACGTCGCGAACAGGTGGAGTAGACCTGTTCGCCGTTACCATATTCGAAAAATGCTAGCCAATCCGCCTCAATAAAGATGATTCTAGAGTATGAAAGAAGCCCCTGCGCCGCTCCGATGGCCATAAAACATGCCCTGGCTACGTCGCTTTCTATTTTGGCCATCGTCTGAACTATGGTCCTGTAGTGGCTCTTCCATATATGAATTGTCATCAGCTTGATAGGTTATTCATTGAAAGGAGATGAAATATTGCTTCTTGGCTAACTTGATAAGAATCTTGTTTTAGAAATTTTCGCAGGCGATTCTGCTCCTGCAATACAACCCTTGGGGAAGCACTGATTTGCGCTTCCCATCTGGGATCAGCATCTTCATTACTTATCCTAGCGTAAGTGCTAGCAAAGCCTTAATCGTATGCATTCTGTTTTCTGCCTCATCAAAGATGATGGAATTGGGCGCATCAAGCACTTCACTCGTAACCTCTTCTTCACGGGCTGCCGGTAGGCAATGCATAACTTTGACACTCTTAGGCGCTGTATTGACTATGTCCTTAGTAACACACCAGTCCTTGAGTGATTCCTTATATTTCGCGAATTCAGGATTGCCACGATATCCGGTTTCCGGACCTTCCGCAAAGATTTCAGGACTCACCCAAGAATATACGTTTATGAAGTCAGCGTCCTTGGTGGCTTCTTCATAAGACCGCACAATCTCGATCTTCGATCCGCCCGCAGTGCTTTCCTTCATGGCTGCATTAATATAATTGGCGTCCGGATCCATGCCTTCGGGACATGCGATGCTGACATCAAAGCCCATGCGTGTGGCCATGGCCAGCGTTGAGTTGGGTAGGCCGCAAGGAGGATTCAATTCTCCGTAGCCCCAGAGTAAAGCCACCTTGGCTTTCTTGACGCTGCCGCCGCCATGCTCCTGCATGGTCATCACGTCTGCAAGCGCCTGGGTAGGATGCTCGACCGGACATGAAGCATTGATGACGGGAACACTTGCCAATTCTTCAGTCAAATCCAACATCTGGCGATTCACTGGACGATAGGCGATCCCGTGCACGTATCTTGTAAGGGTTCTGATGGTATCAGGCCAGGATTCAGCTGCTGCTGTACCTGCCCAGATGCGGCTTTTGTCCAACCACAGCATATGGCCTCCCAAAGCAGTCATGGCCGTTTCGAATGATGAGCTTGTGCGAGTAGACTGGGTTGCAAAGATACCGGCAAGACTCTTGCCCCGAAGATATTCGTGGAGCTCCCCGGTCTTCCACTTACGCTTGAAGTCGTGGGATGTGTCGAGAATAAATCTGATTTCATCTGCAGTAAGTTCGTTGATACCTAAGATGCTTCTTCCTTGTAACTCTCTCATGCTAATTCCTCCATATCTTTTTTTTACCAAACACTAGATTTGAATACAGACTGCTTGTATGCGCCAACTACTCAACTTTGCCTTCATGTAGATATTGCTTTATCTGGTCTACCGACCAATCGTCTGGTAGTCCAAGTTCTGCAGTCGTGCGACATTCATTATGGAAATCACGCCCCAGCAAGGATTCTGCTATCGTCGTGACCGCGTCGCAAACTGGAGTGGGTACACCTACCAGACGTCCTAGTGAAGAATAGGTCACCAAGCCGTACGGAATATCCTCAACCAGATGTCGTACATCCAATTTGAATGGGCCCTCGCATACCTCCAGGAAAGGAGTGTGTATAGCCTCGTAGATAGGCAATACATAATCTGCGCCCTCCCGATTCCATTTGACCATGTAGATCTCTTCCTCCAATGGATACTGTTTCAATCCCAGTTTCTCACCGATTGCCATCCGCTCTCTGTCAATGCCTTCTATCAAATTGACAACTGGCTTGGGATTTTCTTCCACGCCGAACAAGTGGAAAGTAGGATCTCCACTGTCGATTCTGGCAGCGTTACAGATCATCGGCGGAGTATGCGTGATGGCATTGTAGTCCACCAACAGGGTATCGATTACGTTTTGGCCACGTCGCAGGCTATATCCGTGTTCTTCAGGATAAATCTTTTCAAGCGTCTCCCAAATATAATCTGCATCTTTGGCAGGGAACGTAGCAAACATCAGATTCTGCGTGCGTGCTTCCAAACGCACCTGTGTGTCATTTAGTCTTGATGCGCCGTATGGCAAGGTATTACAATCGGCAAGATAAACCTCGGCTTTGTTGCCCGCATCATCCAATGCTTTCTTCCAGACCAGGGAAGCACCACCTTTGCCGAGACAGATTATGATCTGTCCATCTGTGATATACGGCGCAGCCAGATCTGCATAGGTTTTCACTGCGAAGAATGGTACGGGATTCAGTATGATACTGGCTCCCTCTACTGCATCCTTAATCTCGTCAGCTGCAACTTTAACCTTGCCGAACTCTCCTGTAGGCTTGGAATCGATGTCACACAGTTCTATACCACCAGTCTTCTTTACACCTTCCAATCGGCCTGGTAAGCTATCAAATAGCGCAACTTCATAGCCCAAACCAGCCATATCGACCGCACTCATGAAACCACCATTGCCAGCGCCCAGAATTGCAATTCTGTCACTCATAATAAAATACCTCCATTAAATTTTTCTTGAATCTTCACTCCTAGACTAACTACGCAATTGCGCTGTCGACTCGACATTGATCTCCAACTCATCTGTCAGGGAGACACCGTACACATCGTTTGCTGCTTGACGGGAGATATATCCATTCTTCACATCCAGCCGCACCTTTTCGGCAGAACGCTTTTTGGGATCTCCCCAGCCGCCTCCACCAGACGGATACGTCGAGAAACTTCCGCCGTTCGGCAGCGACACGGCGCCCTTGGATTTCAAGAGTTCCTCTTTATCTGTACCCTCGTTGATGTACGCCATATTCAGCGAACCTGGCTTTCCACCAAACAGGGCATACGGCGGATTGATCCGTCCGTCGCCGAACATCACCATATCGGTTTGAGCCTCATCATAGTATTTGATCTTGTACTTGGCACCACATCCGCCTCTGAATTCACCTGCCCCACATGAATCGGTATCGAACTCATTGAACTCGGTGATATGGGGATAATCCACTTCGTTGGTTTCGATATTGGGTGCAATCAAGCCACCAAGATCAATACCGTCTCCGATGTAATGGCGTCCATCCTCACCTTTCGAAGCCCCTGCGCCGCCAAAACCGTTGAATCCAAACATGACGTAGAAAGCTTCATTACGTGGATCCACTCCGGTGATGGTTGGTCCATTCCAGCGATTCCAACCTGCAGGTACTCTGTCAGGAAGGATATCTGCCATGGCCATCCAACATGCTTCCAGGATCGCGCACGCTGTATCCAGGGTACAGTACGCTACCGGGGCCGGAAATTCGGAATTGACTACACTGCCAGCTGGAGCTGTAATCTTAATCGGTCTGTATACTCCTTCATTGTGGGGGATATCCGGCGTTGTGACTGTTGTCAGAAAGGCAACATAGACGCACGTCTCTGTATTGGCAATGGGAGAGTTACTCGGGCCTGTCACCTGTGGGCTGCTACCTACGAAATCAACCAAAGCTTCATCACCGTCAATGGTGATCGTCACCTTGATATCAATAGGATCGTCCGATAATCCATCCGAATCGAGGATTGAATGTCCGTGGTAGACTCCATCAGGAAGCTTCGTGATTTCATCCCGCATACGGTTTTCCGCATACATATGGATATCCTCAATGGTCTCACGGGTTTTTCTCTCCCCGTATTTCTCCATCATTTCCAGTATTCGCTTTTCTCCGACTCGACATGAAGCTATCTGAGCTTTTACATCGACCCACAGATCATCTGGCATTCTGGTATTGATGCGAATCATATCGACCACATCCTGGATCGGTTTTTCATTCTTGTAGATACGCACTGGTGGAATCCTGATCCCTTCATGGAAAAGTTCCGTAGCTGTCGGACAATAGGAACCTGGTTCCATTCCTCCCACGTCGCCATGGTGTGCGCGGTTGATGGCGAAGAACTGAAGACGTTCTTCGAAGAAAACCGGCTTCATGATGGTCACATCCTGTAGATGTGTGCCTCCGTTATAAGGATCGTTCAAAACAAACACATCTCCGGGATTGATATCATCACCAAAATACCTTGCAATGGCACGTACTGACTCCATGGCTGATGCAGTATGCGAGGGGACGCCGTCTACTTGGGATACGATTCGGTTCTCCCAATCACAGATAGCGCAAGAGAAATCATGTACTTCTGCAAAAATGGGTGAGATTGAGGTGTTAATCATAGTGATACCCATTTCACGGTTGATAGTCAGTAGGCGATTGTAGATAACCGCAAACGTAATCGGATCTTTCGCACCTTCAAATTCTGTTTTTCTTTCATTAGAGATAGCCATTATTTCACCTCCATGATCACGTTGCCAAAGTCATCAATCCTAGCATTCCATTTGGGATGCACTATGATGGTGGTAATTCGTTCTTCCAAAACAGCAGGTCCCTCAATTTCATGTCCCGGATGGAGCATGTTCCGATCATATACGGGGACTTCCTTCCAATCTTCATACTCCTCGAAATAAATCGCTCTTCTATTCTTGATTGCATCATTTACACTCTGCTTGACCGCTTCCTTTTTCTCCATGCCGGTCTTCTCAACATGGCCGACTGCCGTAATACGTAAGTTAACGATCTCAATCGGTGTTTCAGGTGTGCTATAACTGTACAGTCGTTCGTGAGCCTCATGGAAAGTGTTCGCGATTTCTTCCACTTGCTTCTCTGTTAGTGTGCAGTCGTTAGGAATAGGCAAGGTAACCTCGTGGTGCTGTCCGACATAGCGTACGTCCAGATAGCGTTCCAGAGATGACTCTTCCCGACTACTACCTTCTTGGAGCAATTCGCCCATCGCGGTCTGTTCCGTATCGGCGATGACCTGATTCATGTCCTCCAGATTCATCCCGGGAATGGTGCCCGTAAAGCTCCGTACACTGTCTAGTCGGATGTCGGATTCTAACATACCGAGAGCGCAGAATACCGAGGCCGCCTTAGGTACGTAAATGGTCTTGGAGCCAACCTCTTCTGCAATCTTGCAAGCGTGGATGGAGCAAGCACCTCCAGCACTGACCAGGGCAAACTCACGAGGATCATACCCTTTTTGCACAGAAACCACCTTGGTGGCATCAGCCATGCTCTGGTTGACGATCTGGAATACTCCACTGGCTGCTTCTTCAACGCTCATACCCATTTTGTCAGCTATTTTCTCTTTCATGATGCTGTGGCACTTTTCAAAGTCAATTTCCATCTCTCCGCCGAGGAAGTAGTCTTTGTTCAAATACCCAAGCAGGAGATTGGCGTCTGTCACCGTCGGTTTCACACCACCACGGCCATAACAGACAGGGCCGGGATTCGAATAGGCAGATTCAGGTCCGACGTTGATCATCCCCCAGCTGTCAAGCCAAGCAACCGAACCGCCACCAGCACCGATCGTGTGGATATCGATCATGGGTTTTGCAACTCGATAGCCAGCGATTTCACCTTCTGTAGATAGAGTTACACCTGCGTTGTTAATCAAGCTCACGTCAAAAGACGTACCACCCATATCCAACAAGATCAGATTGGGATTATCGACTAAGTTAGCAAAGAACATAGCACCTGTGGCGCCGGCGGCAGGGCCGGAAAGGAGGGTGGCAGAAGCGTGTCGTATCGCTGTATCGGCCATCATCATACCTCCATTGGATGCTACGACATAGAAGGCCTTTTTCAGTCCGTCATTCTTTAGTTTCTTTTCTAGATTCTTCAAGTATACGGTCAGTTTAGGTCCTACATAGGCATTGGCTACTGTTGTCGATTGTCTCTCGTACTCGCGGATTTGAGGTAATACTTCAGAGGATCGAGACACAAACGCATCTGGCAACTGTTCTTCTACAATCTCCTTAATACGCTTTTCATTCTTGTCATTCAGATAGGAAAAGAGTGTGCAAATAGCAACAGCATCTACCTTTTCCTCTCTCAATCCTTCACACACATCAAGTACGTCCTGCTCATTCAATGGAAGGACTTCTTCTCCCAAATAATTCATACGTTCTTCCACACCACACCGCAAATAACGGGGTACTAATGGTGGTGGAGTGAAGAGATTGAGATCCCAAATATTGTCTTTATGAGCCCTTCGCATCTCTATCGTATCCCGAAAACCTTTTGTCAGGATTAGCCCTGTCTTCGCCCCTGTACCTGTCAACAACGTGTTGGTCGCCACAGTGGTCCCATGTACGAATAAGTCTGCCCCCTCCAAGAATTCATCTAAGCCCTTATCGAAAAAACTAGACGCTTTATGAATAACATTGTAAAGCCCAATTGACTGATCTTCCGGAGTAGACATTTCCTTGAATGTATGGATCTGATTGTTATCCCCAATCACTACACAGTCAGTAAATGTCCCTCCAATATCAACACCGATTCGATATCTCATTTTTTCACTCCTTTACTCTTTTGTTTGAGAAATTCGACAGCACACAAAAATAACGCCACAACTGATTTCTACCATTGTTGGCAGAAAGTTGTGGCGTTATTCACTGTCACATATGCGAGTGTGGAAGGCATGGAGCATCCGTTTGCACATGCGCCATGAAATGAAACGTCACAACTGACTGTCATTTCCAAAATGGCGAACATCAACAAATACGGAACTCTGCCGTCTAAAAAGCTTCTTCAGCTCAGATAGATCCTAGGGTCTATCCCACCTCACAAAATTCTTTATATGTAATTGTATTTATATATTAATCATATTTCAAACATTTTAGTCTGTCAAGGAAGAATTTATACTATTAATGGTATAGCTAGTGTCAATGACTAATATAGAATAGTCTTGCTTTACACCAGCCTCAACTCTTCTGGCTAAACAGATTGGTCTTCCGGCAACGATTCGCCATTCTGCTGTTTTTTCAATCCGACCACCCACTTGAAGGTACGTCCAAGGATAAACAGGCAAATGAAGAAGATGGCTATTCCGTCAGCAATCAGGAACCAGTCGGTCAAACGTCCACCTATACCGCTCAACGCTGGCCAGGCATTAAATGTTCTGCCCGGAATGGAACGCACGCCGATGGATATCAGGAGAACAACAATGGCAGTACCGATAACGGCCAGGTCCCTATTGGAGGTTTTCTCCATCTTTTCCTCGCCCTCAAAAATCTTCCTGAACGCGGGTCCTACACTACTGGCATCGTATGGTTTATTCATACTCCATGTCACATAGATTAACGTTGATAGGACTAGGCCTATAAAAATCGCAGGGATACCAGCTATGCCAGCGCCAAAGAATACCGCACCGCCACCACCAGCTCTCATAACCAACGCAGCTGTGATCACGCCACTAATAACGCATCCCCAGAAAGCTGCCCCTTCGGTCATTCGCTTCCAGTAGGTACTCAGTATGATCAGGGGTGTAAGAGATGCACACATGATCATCTGGAAAGTGATTGCAGTATTGAACACACCGCTACTGCGCACAAAGGGCGCAAATCCAAGCGCTGCTACAGCAATGATTATGATGGATATCCTGGCAACTTTAATCAGCTTTGCATCTTCAGCACTCTTGTTAAAAAAGCGCTTGTAGATATTCTTAGCAATGATGGCAGCCCCCGCATTCATATAGGTGGATGCCGTACTCATGACTGCAGCAGCGATCGCAGTCACGAAAATGGCCAAGCCTATCCCTGGCATAGCAGCCTCGGCCATCAGCAGAATCACAGTGTCCGTGTTTGCGACATTCGGGAACAGCACTGTACCATAGATACCCATCACAACCATGATGATCGCCCAAAGCGTGACAATTACCAGAAAGCCCAACGCTGCTTTACGGCTATGCTTGATGTCTTTCGCTGAAAGCATTCTCTGCATATAGCCCAGATCGATCGGGATCCATAAGGCTCCGGCCAGGCCCATGGAAATCAGTCCTAAGGCGGTCACTCCTTGCGGCAAGGTAAACAAGTCCGTAAACCCAGGCCACAAGGTTGCCCCCTCCGCGGGTAACATGCCTGAGCTCCCCAATATGGCGGAGAAGAAGACAGAGAAACTACCGAATTTCGAGAATACAGCAGGCACCAGGAACGCCGTACCTGCGATGATGATTAGCCATTGAATGGTATCGGTAAATACAACAGCATTGAGGCCGCCCATCACGCAATAGGCTACAGTAATAATCGTTACAATCCCGCAGGCAAATGCGAGTGGCACTCCAAAAACCGTCTCAATCACGAGTCCGCCACCAAAGATGCAAATTGCCGTACTAACCACAGCCCATGCAACCTGCCAGATGCTAAGTACAATGGTCATCCGGCCGCTGTTAGGATAGCGCTCTTCCCCCATATCGACAACCGTGGAGAATTTCAGATAGCGGTACCGACTACCTAGACGAATCATAAGGGGGTAAATGAAGATATTTACCAGAATAAAGTACCAAAGCATAGGGGCCAAGCCCAAAATATAGCTGTTACCTGCAATACCGAGCGTCTGTTGTGCATTGGCAAGTGTCGCCAGCATGGTCATGGAAATCACGAACCATGGCAAGTCTCGCCCTCCTAAGATGAAATCGTCGAATGTGTTGATCCTGTTTTTGAAGAAGAAACCCAAGTAAATCATGAGTAAAAGATACGCAATCAAAATTACCAGGATATAAGTAGTATTCATTAATCATACCTCCTCTGGTTTTCAGAATATGTATTCATTCGCATTCTAACCTATTGGACTACAACATAGACATCGCCTCACATTCCGTACTGCCTCTTATCTTTTAGTCTGAAGCAACCGCCTCAAATCCAAGCTGAAATGCTTTCATATTCGTAGAAACCGTTTTTGGCGGCACTCGACCTTGCAGCGCCTCTTTAAGTTGCTCTAGGGCGAAGGGGAGTTCCGCCAGATTTGCCCAGGCGCCCAGCATAACAGCGCTTACCGTTTTTGCATTACCGGCCTCCAGCGCCAGACTGGTCGCATCGAGCAGATAAACTCTTCCTTCCAGACTTTCAAGAGCCGCTTTGATCGTCTCCAATTTGGGATAGCTAGCAGCGCCCACTTTCACATCAATAGGCATAACCTCGGAGGTGTTAAGTATTGCCAAGCCGCTAGGTGCCAGATAGGGGATCCCTATACGCAGTCCTTCAAGGGGCTCCAGCGCAAGAATCGCCTGTGCTGCATTTTTCGGTACCAGGGGCCCTCCTACATCTGGCCCGATACGAACGTGGGACGCAACAGATCCACCACGCATGGCGGCCCCGAACGTTTCCCCTACTCTCACTTTCAAATCACCGTCTACTCCACTACCAGCTTGAATGGCGGCATCTGCCACGATTCTGGAAGCCAGAATGCTGCCCTGACCGCCAATGCCTGCAATTATCAAATTATATGTCATGGTCTCACATCCCCTTACTTATCGATTGCACAGGACACACTTGAGTACACAAGCCGCAATCGCAACAGGTAATCGGATCAATACTGGCTTTCTTCGTCACAGCATCAAATTTGATCGAAGGACATCCCAGGGTTACACACGTTCTGCAACCATTGCAGGTATCCTGATTAACCTGCATGAATCCTTCCGTGATCTTGTTCCGGCGTACATTCTGAAGCTGGCACTCACCTTCCAGTATCAGGACGGAAAGGCCTTCCGCCTCAACAGCCTCCGCAAGCAGTTCTTCCGCTTCCTGCAGGTTGAACGCATTACCGCGGCTTACATGCTTGACCCCCATCGATTTTACGATATCGAATATATCAGCCGGTTTGATCGCACCTCTCGTATTCATGCCTGTTCTCGGATTGGGTTGGTGCCCAGTCATGGCTGTCCACGAATTGTCCAAAATCAAGAATGTAATATCTGATTCGTTGTATACTGCATTGACGATGGCCGGCAGAATCGCATGGAAAAACGTTGACTCGCCGCAGACAGCGAGCACCTTGCCGTCTTCATATCCTGCAGCAACTTGGCCTTGCGCCAAACCGATGCCACTACCCATGATATGGATCGTATCAAGTGTTTCATATGGAGATGAACGTTTATATTTTTTGCTGACCTCATCGCTTGCGGGTTTTCTACCACCTTCTCCGTAACCGCCCTGCTCATAACAGCCGATATCCCCGTTTACGATATGCACCCCGGGAATTTTCTTAAGTATCTTCTGCACAACCCAGTAGGTCCCCAGATGCGAACATCCCGGGCATAGCGCAGACGATCTCGTGGTCACCAGCTCTTTGATATCCGCCTTGATTGCGTTACGTGCCTCATCCTCAGCAATGCTCAGACGCATGAAGTCTGCAATGCCTTTGCGGACTATATCCGGATTCAATTCGCCCCATGGGTTGAACATCCGGCCTGCATTCTTCCCGACAATCTCAACATCAAGGCCATGGCATTGAGCAATGACCCTGATCATGTTCTCGACGACTGGATCTCCCTCTTCAATGATTGCCACACGATCCAGCGCTTTTAAAAAAGCCAGTATCTTTTCTTCCGGTAGAGGGAACGGGATACCAACCTTTAAGAAGCTTATACTCTCATGCATCTCCAGCTCCTGCATCGCCTCCTGTGCATAGGATGCTCCCAGTCCCACACCGATAATCCCTGTCCTGGCACCCTCAACCATGCGGATTTCATTGAATCCGGATTGCTCGGAATAGGCTTTCATGTCAACCAACTGCCGGTGAAGCCACTCATGTTTCGACCTGGCTCCTGGCGGGCCATAGACATTCCATCTGTAGGGAACCTTGTAATGCTTGTTGAATCCGATTTTGTTCCTGCCCTGTTCTACATCGCCCAATACAACATCTCCGCTGGCATGGGAGATCCTGCTGACTGACCGAAGCATCACCGGCAACTCAAACCGCTCAGAAAGCTCGAATGCTTCTTTCGTCATATCCTTGGCTTCCTGCTGGTCACCGGGCTCCATGCACAGAATTTCAGCATAGGCCGCCAAAACGCGCGTATCCTGTTCAGTCGAAGAATAATGAGCATCAGGATCATCCGCCACAGCAACGACGAAGCCACCTTTGCATCCTCCATAGGGGATGGTCATGAATGTATCCATCGCCACATTCAATCCCGCATTTTTCATGGAAGTAATTGAACGTGCCCCAACCAATGAGGCACCAGCCGCGATCTCAAATGCGACCTTCTCGTTTGTACTCCATTGTGTGTAATACCCAAACTCGTCCGCCTGTTCAATGAGGCTCTCCGTGATCTCAGAAGATGGAGTCCCCGGATAGGAAGCTACTACTTGGACACCGGCTTCAATAGCACCTCGCGCAATGGCCTCGTTTCCCATCAGCAGCATCTTTCTATTCTCTCGAATCTCAACCACAATACACCTACCTTCCTGTCAAACAATTGCAATTTCAAATTCTGGTCAACCTTTTGCATCAGCCGCATACAAAAAAACGCCACAACTGTTCCTGCTCTTTCAGCAGAAAGTCGTGGCGTTATTCAATGTCACATATGCGAGCACATAGACTGAGAGAATCCGTTTGCATACGCACCATGAAATGAAACATCACAACAAACTGTCATTTCAAAATGGCGAACAGTTACAAATCGGAACTCTGCCGTCTAAAGCTTCTTCAGCTCAGATAGACCTTCGTCTATCCCACCTCACAAAATTCTTTTTAGCTATTAAATTGTTTTTAAATCTTTAGTAAAGTATACAAATCATCTTAAATATTGTCAAGCACACTATTCTATTATTAACATATTTTACCGCATTATTGTTAATTTTTATACCTATTTATATGTATGTCAGTATATTTATTCTCTTAATCGAATATTTCCCCACCCTTGCCTCCTATTTTCTCATATTTTTCTCCTTAATGCAAAATTGTTACTTTCAATGTCCACTTAAATCAGACAATATGCACTTAAGGATACTGTATCCCTAGCCATCAACAGAATATAGTAAAGCCAAGAATTTATTATAATTCTTGGCTTCCTCAATACACACTCTTCAGAATTTCATAACTGATGGATACACATGCTCTGTTTAAATGTATTATTATTTATATTGTAATCTTTTGCATACCTAAGAAGTTTCCACACTTTTCGCTACAAATTCAATCCCTTGTCAACACGTTCTTAATAATTGCAACTTCTAAAGTACTTTTGAAAATGGCTTTTCCATAGCCTCAAGGACAATTTCTTTATCTACATGTTTGCTAAACTTATATCCGACCACAATATGTGTCTGAAAGTACAGAATAGGTGCCCGGTAGCAACAGCCTTCCTTCACTGTATGTTTATTGTATTATTCTCATAAGTGTCCCTTTAAAAGGCTCTTCCGATGCTGGTTCAATCTGCTAGTGAAACCTGGTTACACCGATCCCGGATAGATTTGAAAAAGACCTCTAGCAGATTTTTGGCTTCTTCCTCGCAGAACCCCCCGTAGACCTCCATAACATGGTTATAGAGATTGTCAGCCAGGAGCCTACCGCGTGATTCGACGGCACCCCGTTCCTCGTCCAAGGTGCCGTACACCAATGTTGAGAGGCGGGCCTGGGTCATGGCTGAAGCGCACATTGCACAAGGTTCCAAGGTTACATATAAAGTGCACCCGTCCAATCTCCAGTCCTTCTGCTGCCTGCAGGCCTGCTGTATGGCCAGCAATTCGGCATGAGCTGTAGGGTCATGTTGAGCTTCTTTCCTGTTGTGCGCTCTAGCGAGAATCACGCCATCTTTGATGATGACAGCTCCAACAGGCACTTCTCCTTCGCTTAACGCCTGTCTGGCCTCCTCTAAAGCGATTTTCATATAATCCTGATGTTTCATATTCACCTCTAACCCTATCATAGCAAAGGTATGCAATAAAAAAAAGACTTGCCAGGGCAAGTCTTTGGTGCGCCTAGAGAGACTCGAACTCCCGACACATGGTTTAGGAAACCATTGCTCTATCCACCTGAGCTATAGACGCAATGCTACGAAAGCTATTATAGCACACTCTACGCCTCAGGACTAGCGTGCTTTTCTGCATCGAGCACAGAACGCAGATTTTCAGCGTTGTAGGAGGAGCGCACGAAGGGCGCGGAAGCCACATGCTTGAAACCCAACTCATAAGCCATATCCTCGTAGCGCTTAAATACATCCGGATGAACATATTCCACAACATCCAGATGCTCCTTTGAGGGAGCCAGGTATTGGCCGATGGTAAGAAAATCGCAATCGACCTGGCGTAAATCCTTCATTAATGAAAGAACCTGCTCCTCAGTCTCACCTAGGCCTACCATGATGCCGGATTTGGTGAAGACATTCGGATCCATCTTTTTCACTCGCTGCAGCAACGTCAGAGATTGCTGGTAATTGGCCATGGGTCTTACCTTCTCATATAATGAAGGAACTGTCTCCAAATTATGGTTGATGATGTCTGGTTTCTGCTCCACGATGGTCTTGAGATCCTCTTCACTGCCCTGCAGATCAGAGATCAGCAGCTCGATGGTCACCTTTGAGCGTTTTCTTATTTCCTGGACAATCAAAGCGAAGTGGGCCGCACCGCCATCAGGCAGGTCATCGCGTGTCACCGTGGTAACTACTACATGGCGCAGTTCCAGTTGCTCTACCGCTTCCGCCAGATGGAGAGCTTCTTGGGGATCCACCTTCTCCGGCTCTCCTTTGGTCACATTGCAGAATTTGCAGTTTCTGGTGCAAACGCTACCCAGAACCATGAATGTGGCCGTGCCTTTGCTGAAACATTCCATCTTGTTGGGACAGTTGGCTTCCTCGCACACCGTATGCAGCGACAAATGATTCAGCAGTCTCTTCACTTTGGCGATCTTTTTAGGATCCTGATACTGTACTTTCAACCAATCCGGTTTTCTTTTCTCCATATTCACTCCTATTTCTTTTTGGTCCTATCTATGACCATTTTCATTTTTTCCATTACGTAATCATACCCCCCCTTGTCGTGGGGTTTGATGCAACGTGAGCAGTCTTTAACATCCTTGCGGTTGTAGAAATAATTCCCACCACATTCATTGCCTAGCATGTACAACGGACAGTAGCAGAACAAGCAGTTGAACTCCTCTTCCGGTACACCTTTGTGGCAGGGGAAATATTCACATTCTCTGTTTTGGACGAATTTATAATGTTTCATGTTAATACCTCCCCGTCATTATCCTAAAATTGGCCTAAAAGAACAAGTGAAAAACTATAGTTTTTTGCATCAAAACCACAATTCGGTATGTTTATTTTACTTTTTGAGCTTGTTAATAAATTAACTAGGCTTTTTAGAAGGAGTTCCTACTTCAAACTCGAACTATAGTAGTATGTTGTTAGACATCTAAACTAGAGGAGGTATTTATGAAAAAGCTTTTTAAAGGTATTGCGCTGTTTCTCATGCTCGCAATGTTGTTTTCCATCGTGGGGTGTGCTGGTGACCAGCCTGAAGAACCTGCTGAGGAACCATCCGAGGAACCTGCTGAGGAACCTGCTGAGGAGCCTGCTGAAGTACCATCTGTCGCACTGCTGCTGCCCGGCCCCATCAATGATATGGGTTGGAACGCATCCGCTTACGGTGGTTTGCAGTTAATTGAAGAAACATACGGAGCCGAAATCTCCTATGCTGAGACTGTCGCACAGTCAGACATGGAAGAAGTATTCCGCAGCTACGCATCTATTGGCTATGATCTGATCTTCGGTCACGGTTCGCAGTTTACTGATGCTGCACTTGCCGTGGCGGCTGAATTCCCAGACACCATGTTTGTTCTGATCAACGGAAACGCTCCTACAGAGCCCAATCTGGCTTGTGTTCAAGTTGCTGATGAGCAGCAAGGCTTCCTGATGGGTGCTTTCGCCGCTTTGATGACTGAAACTGGTACAGTAGGTGTTATCGGTGGTCTGGAAATCCCGCCCATCACCAATGCAGTCAATGGCTTTGTAGCTGGCGCAGCATATATCAACCCAGAAATAGAAGTACTATCCGGCATGACTGGATCATTTGACGATGTAACCGCAGCCAAAGAAACCGCACTTGCCTACATAGATAAGGGTGCCGACTATGTCGCCGCTATCGCCAATCAGGCAGGTCTGGGATCCATCGAAGCTTGTGAGGAGCGTGGTGTTTACGCCATCGGAGCCAACCAAGACCAATTCGACATCGCACCTTCTGCTGTTGTAGTATCGGTTATGAAGGAAGTACCTATAGCCTTTGATTTCGCCTATAAAACCTTCATGGAAGGTAATCTGAACGCTGAAGTCTACCGTCTTGGTGTTAAAGAAGGCGTAGTATTCTTCTCCGACTACCATGATTTCGAGGACTTCGTACCGCAGGAAGTCAAAGATCGTATGGCAGAAGTTGAAGCGGAACTTATTGCAGGCAACATAGAATTTTAAGCAAAAAAAGAGACATCCTTCGGGATGTCTCTTTTTTATTGCGTTTTTAATTATTTCTTCAGTCCATAGCCGCCAGCGACATTCTTAACATCGTAGACGCTAATCATTACGTCCTCACAGGTCTCCTTGATGACCCGGATGGCCTCTTTCTTGCGACGCCTTTTTATGTGAATCATCAGTATGCTCTTGCCCGCATCTCGTCCTTCACCCTTAAGATGGGTTACCGCGACGTTGTTATTCCGCAGGTTACTGGCTATGAGCATGCCCTCCCGGATATCCGCAATTACATGGATGGTAATCAAACCCACTCCGATTTTTTCTTCCAAAGTGCTACCCAGATAGATTCCACAGCCAAATCCCAAGGCGTAAGCGACCAACTGATAGGGATCAGACTGGATATTGGTCAAAATAGTGCTCATCAGGTATAGCCAAATCGAAATTTCTATAGCTCCTAGGATGGATGCATACAGCTTTTCCCCTTTGGTCATCATGACCGTCCGGACCGTCATAATGGAGATCTCCACTATTTTAGCCAGAAAAATCAATACATAGATGGTCATGTACCCTCCTTGCTTTTTTTCTAATGTTTCACGTGAAACATTAGAGCTCCAGTAATACGTCCGCGATACGCATAAGATCCTCTTTTGAATAATAGTCGATCTGGATATGGCCCTTCTCCTGGCCATACCTTACTTTCACTCTGGTAGAAAACTTCTCTTCCAACTGATCCTGGAATGACTTGATGTCCGCCGGAAGCTCTTCCGTCTTCGGCTCCTGCGTCTGGGATTTGTTCCAGCGCTTCATTTCTTTTTCTACAGCTCTCACAGAAAGATCTTTCTTGACGATCAACTCGCACATTTCCTGCTGGTCTTCGGGATCTAACGTCAGTAAGGCTCTTGCATGGCCTGGCGTAATCTTGCCAGCTTGCAGATAAGCTTTCGCAGCCTGGGATAGATCCAGCAATCGTACCGTGTTGGCAATATGAGCTCGACTTTTCCCCACCTTTTTGGACATCTGTTCTTGGGTTAGATCGAATTCGCTCATCAGTGCCCGATAGGCCAGGGCCTCCTCGACTTTATTCAAGTCCTCTCGCTGTATATTCTCAATTAGGGCGATTTCCGCTTTATCCCGCTCGTCATAGTCACGAATGATTGCAGGTATCGTCTTTAGTTTGGCCAGCTTGGCAGCTCTGGTTCGTCTCTCACCCGAGACCAATTCATAATAGCCATCCTTTTTTACTACCACTATCGGCTGGATCAACCCTTTTTCCTTGATGGAGTCAGCCAATTCTTTAAGTGAATCCTGTGAAAACGCTTTCCTTGGCTGATGCGCATTGGCCCGGATTTTTCCTACCTCAATATTGACCAATCCTTCAGTTTCCTGGAATTCAGCAATTTCTGTGGGCATTAAAGCACCCAACCCTCTTCCTAAAGCTTTTTTAACCACGACTAATCACTTCCTTTGCCAATGAGAGATACGCCTCGCATCCCTTTGAACTCTTATCATACATACAGATTGGAAGTCCGAAGCTCGGCGCTTCCGCCAATTTCACGTTCTTGGGGATTCGGGTCTGATAAAGCTTATCCCTAAAATAGGCTTTTACCTCATCCTCTACTTGGTTCGAAAGATTGGTCCTGCTGTCATACATGGTCAACAGTACCCCTTCCAGCCGAAGCCGTTGATTTGAGGACTTCTTAATGGATTCAATCGTCCTCAGTAAAAGCGTCAGGCCTTCTAGAGCATAATATTCCGCCTGAACAGGTATCAGGTAACTGTCCGCCGCTGTCAAGGCATTGATGGTCAAAAGCCCCAAAGAGGGCGGACAATCCATCAGAATATAGTCATATCTCTGTTTTATTTTGTCTAAAGCCTTTTTTGCCAAATATTCCCGCTTTTCCTTCTGAACAAGTTCTACCTCGGCTCCAGCCAATTGTAGTGTGGCAGGTACGGCATCCAGTCCCGGAACCTGGGTCTCTGTGATCAAGGATCCGATATTCTCATCATTGATCAGCACATCATAGTAGCATTCTGAAAGGTCGTACTTGGGGATTCCAATTCCACTGGTGGCATTCCCCTGCGGATCCGAATCCACCATTAGTACTTTTTTACCCAGTCCTGCTAAGCAGGCACTGAGATTTACTGTGGTTGTGGTTTTAGCCACACCACCTTTTTGATTGGTTATCGCTATGATTCTTCCCATCGTCGCCTCCATAAAAAAATCAAGCATTGCTGCTTGATTCATTATAGCATAGAAATTGCGCGCTTTTTGCTGTAAGTTCTGGCCTAAAGTGGAGATTTTTTAGGAACTCCAGCCCTTCTGGGGTACTTTTTGGCTGTTGGCGCCGTTTTCCTTAGAATCAGAACTTGTCTTGTCTCATCGCTACCCGGCAAGCGGTAAGAATGCTGGCTTTCTAACTTCATACCCAGTACCTGCATAGCACCCTTGGATTCTTCCAGTTCCTGATCTTTTTGCAATTTAGCGGCAGCCAGGCAGCCTCCAACCTTGATCAGAGGAGCAGCATATTCCAGTAAAACCGGAAGATAGGCTACCGCTCGTGCAACAACCACATCCATAGAAGCACGGAGCTCCGGGTCATGTCCTGCATCCTCTGCTCTTAGATGTAGAAATTCGGTTTCTTCTAGGCCCATCTGATCACAGGATGACCGGATGAACTCCAGTTTCTTGCGGACGGAATCCAGAAAATAGACCTTCGTACCCGGATAAAGCACTTTAATGGGTACACCCGGGAATCCTCCCCCAGTTCCTAGATCCAGCACCCTCTCATTACCTGACAGGCCCAGATAACTAGCAATAATCAGCGAGTCAAGGAAATGCTTAATTTCCACTTCCTTCGGGGCCCGTATGGCAGATAAATTCATCATTTCGTTGGTTTTCTGAAAAAGGGAACTATATTCCTGAAGCAGGCGTTGTTGGCTTTCGCTCAAATGTACGTTATACTTTTCTATTTCTCTACTTAGGCTCTCCATCTTCTCTCTTTCTTTTCTCCAGATGCACTAAGAGAACAGTTATGTCCGCTGGCGTTATACCTGATATCCTTGATGCCTGACCAATCGATGACGGTTGCATCTGCGTCAGTTTCTGCGCCGCTTCACGGGTCAGCCCTCGGATGTTATCATATTCCAGGTCGCCTGGGAGCTGTTTCTTCTCCAACTTGGCGAATCGGTCCACCTGCTCCTGTTGTTTCTGAATATATCCGGCATACTTGATTCGCAGGATTACCTGTTCTGTGACCTCCTGGCTGAATTTTGTTGATCGCGGGTAGAATGTCTGTACCAAATCATAACCCAGTTCCGGTCTTTTCATCAGTTCTTTCAGACCGTAACCCTGGCTGATTTCTGCAGAGCCCTTCCCTGACAAGTACTCGTTGATGCCTGGTTCTTTGGGGCCCACTACGATACCCTCTAAACGGCCTATTTCATCGGAAATTTCCATCATTTTCTTCTCAAACTGCTTAAATCTGTCATCGGATATCAATCCCAGCTCATGTCCCAGCGGTGTCAGTCGCTGATCGGCGTTATCCTGCCTTAAGAGCAGACGATATTCCGAGCGTGCCGTGAACATCCTGTAGGGTTCATTGGTCCCTTTGGTGACCAAGTCATCAATAAGGACTCCAATATAGCTGGAACTGCGCATCAGAACCTTCTCTGGCAACCCTTTAACCTTCAATGCGGCATTAATACCTGCGACCATGCCCTGTGCCGCGGCTTCCTCGTAGCCTGAGGTTCCGTTTATCTGTCCCGCACAGTATAAGCAGGGTATCTTTTTCAGCTCCAACGACGCCTTAAGCTGGGTCGGATTGACATAATCGTATTCTATAGCATAGGCCGGTCGGATGATCTGGGCCTCCTCCAGTCCCGGAATGGTCCTTAATATTCCTACCTGGACATCCAGCGGTAGGCTTGTGGACAGTCCCTGAATATACATTTCTGAGGAATCATACCCCTCCGGCTCCACAAATATCTGATGGCTCGTCTTATCAGGAAAACGCATGACCTTGTCTTCGATGGAAGGGCAGTATCTTGGTCCCAAGCTGTCTATGATACCGCAGTACAGGGGCGCCCTGTGAATGTTATCCCGTATGATCTGGTGCGTATCCTCATTGGTATACGTTAGATAGCACGGTACCATGGTTTTCTGCTTCTTGATCTTTTCGAAGGAAAAACTCCATTGCTCCGCGTCCGAAGGTTGCTCCTCCATTCGGCTAATGTCTACGCTGCGACTATCTACGCGTGCAGGTGTACCCGTTTTGAAACGGCCGACTTCAATACCCCTTTTCTCCAAGGATTCAGTCAGACTCTCCGCACTATGCTGGCCCTGGGGACCACCCTGGGTCTTCAAATCGCCGATGATGATTCTCCCCTTCAGATATGTCCCGCTAGTGATTACGATGGTTTTGGCCGCATAAATCGATCCATAGATGGTCTTCACGCCGGATACGGTACCTTCTTGGTCATAGAGGATTTCCGTCACTACTTCTTGTTTGATGTTTAAGTGCTTCTGGGAAAACAGGGCCTTCCTCATTTGATTCTGATATTCCAATTTGTCCACTTGGGCCCGTAAAGCCCTCACTGCCGGTCCCTTACGGGTGTTCAGCATTCTTATCTGAATATAGGACTTATCCGTCGCTTTGCCCATTTCTCCGCCCAAAGCGTCGATTTCCCTGGCCAGATGCCCCTTGGCCGGCCCACCGATTGACGGATTGCAGGGCATGAGAGCGATATTGTCAATATTCAACGTCAGAAGCAGGGTCTCCACACCCATGCGTGCGCTTGCCAATGAGGCTTCGCAACCCGCATGACCACCCCCGATGACGATATTCTGATATTGGTCGCTATGGTAACTCATGCTTCAACCTACTTTCCCAAACAAAATTCCTGAAATATGGTATCAAAGATATCTTCGGCGGTGTTCTTGCCCAAAATCTCATTGAGATGCTCCAAGGCAGAGCGCAAATCGATGCTCAAGAAATCCATCGGCATCTGTGCCTTGCGGCTTTGTAGGAATGTCTCTAATTCCTGTTCTGCCCTAACCAGTAGCTCATAGTGCCTGGCCCTGGTCACGGTCTGGTCTCTATAAATCTCCGAACCTTCCAAAGAAACGCGATTCTTGACAGCATCAACCAATTTCTCGATTCCTGTATCTTCCTTGGCCGAGATAGCGACGGCATCAGGCGTCTGGTGCAACCACTCCGGTCTATTCTCATCCGTAAGCAAATCCGCCTTGTTCCAGACAGATATATAAGGTTTTCCCAGGGTTTTCACTTGTTCAAGCAGTGTCTTGTCCTGTTCATCGATTCCAGAGTGCACATCCATGACCAGCAATACCAGGTCTGACTCCTCTAGAGCCTGTCTGGATTTCTCCACTCCGATACGCTCTACAACATCGTCCGTTTCCCTGATTCCTGCTGTGTCTGTGATACGAAGCGATACTTCCCCCAGATTCAGTACTTCCTCGATGGTATCTCGGGTCGTTCCGGGGATTTCGGTTACGATAGCCCTGGATTCCTGCAACAGTACGTTCAGCAGACTAGATTTCCCTACGTTGGGTTTTCCTATAATCGCCGTTCGAATGCCATCCTTCATCATCCGACCTTGATTATAGGTTCCAATCAGGGTGCTTAGCTGTTCTTTGATATCTAGCACTTCTCGCAACACCTGATTGTCAGTCATAGCATCAATTTCATCCTCAGGGAAGTCAAGCGCAGCTTCGTGATAGGCAATCAGGCGCAACAGCCGATCTGACAATGCTAGGATTCCCGTGGACAACCTGCCCTGTAATTGTGAATTGGCAGCCTGTAAGCCTTGATCATTGTTGGCCTCGATGATATCAATCACAGATTCGGCCTGTACCAGGTCCAACCGGCCGTTCAAAAAGGCCCGTTTGGTGAATTCCCCCGGCGGTGCGGCACTGACGTCGTGAGCCAGCAGCAGCTGCATGATCTGCTGTTGTACTAGTCTTCCACCGTGGCTGTGGATCTCGACCACGTCTTCTCCCGTATAACTCCTGGGGGCCTTCATAAATACAACTAGAACCTCATCGACCGTCCTGTCTTGGTCTACGATATTCCCCAAGTACAACTGCCAAGGCTTTTTATGCTGCCATCTCCTGACATCCATCGGTCGAAACAGCGCTACCAGAACGTCAAGCGCACTATCACCGCTTATTCGAATAATCCCGATCCCACTTTGTCCCGGACTGGTGGCAATCGCCGCTACCGTCGTTTCCATCTTTTTCTCCTTAAAAAGCCCAGTAATTTTCATTACTGGGCTTGTGTTACTTCAGTATGATGACCACTTTGCGATAAGGCTCTTCGCCCTCACTAGCCGTGTATACATAGGGATTTTCCTGCAGGGACGTGTGAATGATTCTACGTTCCTGTGGATTCATTGGTTCCAACACGATGCTGCGCTGGGTTCTTCTGGCTTTCTTGGCCAAATTCTGTGCCAATCTTTCCAGTGTCTGCCTCCGCTTGTCTCGGTATCCCTCCACATCCAATATGATGTGAGGCTTCTCGCCTGTCTGCTTGTTGACAGCCAGGTTGAGTAGATACTGCAACGCATCCAGCGTCTCTCCCCGTCTACCGATCAAGACGCCCAGATGTTCACCCTTCATACTCAGATAGGTGTAATCGCCCTTCTCGTCAACTTCGATGGTCACTACGACGCCCATCTGCTCGCAGATCTTTTCCAAAAATTCGATTGCCACCACGTTTTTGCTTGGCTTTTCGATTTTTGTAACCTTGACCGCTGCATCTCTGCTACCCAACAGACCGAATAATCCGCTCTTGGGTTCTGCCAGTACCTCTATTTCAACTTCTTCCCGCAATACGCGGAACTCTTTTAATGCTACGGCGACAGCTTCTTCCACTGTTTTACCAGTAAATACTTTGCTTTCCATTACTTGGCTGTCTCCTCTCCACGCTTCAGTTTGATTTTGCCATGAATAACCAGTTGCTCGAATGTGCTGACAACATTATAACAGAACCAATACAACGCCAGACCTGCTGGAAAGCTTCTGCTAATCCATGCCATGAATACTGGCATGACGTAAAGCATGGTCTTCTGCTGTGATGCGGCCGATCCGGTCTGCGACTGTCCTGACATGGTTACCTTCTGCTGTACGAAAGTAGAAATACCTGCCAAGATGGGCAGAATCCAAAGATCAGGCTCTCCTAGATTGGGGATCCAAAGGAAGGATGCGCCCAGCTCCGGTACAAAGTAAGCTCTCATAGCCTGAAACAGACCGATAATGATAGGGAACTGAATTAACAAGGGCAGGCAACTGGCCATAGGATTGACTTTGTTCTCCTTGTACAGGTTGGCTGTCTCAACATTCAGTTTTTCCTTGTCATTCGCATACTGTTTTTTTAGTTTTTCCAGTTTTGGCTGCAGCTCCTGCATAGCCTTCATGGATTTGACCTGCATTCTAGTCAAGGGGAACAATACCGTCTTGATCAGAAGGGCGATTAATACGATGGTCAAACCGTGGTTGGGAAATCCTATAGTTTCTGTGAAACCATATATGCCTTTAATAATTGTTAAAAAGAAATTTGTCATTTTTTACTGCGTAAACGCAGCTCACCTCCTTAGGGAAAATCCACGCCGCCCCTTGAAAAGGGATTACAGCGTAAGATGCGCCAGACCGCCTTGATTCCGCCCTTTACCACTCCGTATTTCTCAATTGCCTGTACGGCATAATTAGAACAGGTTGGGTAGTAGCGACATCGAGGTTGAATAAACGGCGATATTAGCTTTTGATACAGTCTGATCATACCGACAAAGATTCGCTTGATCATTCTCCTATTCTTCCTTCTGAGGAGCTTCCTGACTGAGCAAAGCGTCCACATCTTTCTCTAACTCGTGATATGCCGCCGAAACGGCACTCGAACGGGCGATGATAACAAAATCCATCCCCCTCCCCGATGACACGGGGTGATTTCGCACGATTTCCCGTAACCTTCTCTTTACTCGATTTCTGGTTACAGCATTTCCGACTTTTTTGGATACCGTAAAACCAATACGGTTCGGTCCGCCAGACTTCTTACGAAAATAAACGACTATGTAGCGGCCTACCGCTTTTTTCCCTCTATTATATAACGAAGAAAATTCCTTCGGCTTCGTCAATCTATTTTCCCGGTTAAGCATGCTGTCTCCATTCAGCCAATAAACGAAAAGGCCACGTATGCGGCCTTATGCTGAAAGGTTTTTTCTTCCTTTTGCTCTTCTCTTTTTAATGATGTTTCTGCCACTGGCTGAACTCATTCTAGATCTGAAGCCGTGTACCTTTTTGTGCTTTCTATTGTTAGGTTGATAAGTCCTTTTCATTATATTCCCCCCTATCTCTATAGATTGTTATTTTGTAGTTAAGACATATGGTCAAATTATATGCAGTAAATGTACTTCTGTCAATAAAAAATCTAATAACATCTGTGGATAAACTTATCCTTATACACACTTTTTTGTCCATAATCCTGTTGAAGTTGTGGATAATTTTTGCTAAGATTGCTATACTGGTTTTAGTCATTCACAATCCGGTCCACAAAAGGCCCCTCTGGATGCTCATAAAATCTCCTAAAAAACCTTATTTAATCAGAATTACGGGTTTTATCATTCCCTTGTTCCCCTTACGGGACGAGGCCTTTTTCTTCTATAGAATAATTATAACGTTACTGTGTCTTTTCTTGTGGATAAGTGAGGTGTTTTTTTTGCCTTTTTGCATTATCCACAGAAAAACTCTAAATATTGTGGATTACTTTTCGGAGGTCACTACATGTCGTCTGGCAAACAAACTCAATTGGCTGAAATCTGGGATACAGCTTTGTCCTTGATTCGTGAAAATATCGCGGATTCCGCCTACAAAACCTGGTTCGATAAAACGCAACTGATATCGCTGGATGAAAATGTGGCAACCATTTCCTGCCACAACGATTTCGCGGCCACTTGGCTTGAAGAGCGTTTCAGTGCCCTGATCACCGGGTTTCTGGAAAATATTCTCAAAATGTCAGTAGAAGTGACATTCCTACCAATGGATTCAAAAGAATACGCACAAAAGAAAAGTAAATCTACGGAGCAGACTGTATCTATCCGTAGCAACAACCCAAGACAGAACAAACCTTCTTATCTTCAATCGAAGTATACCTTTGATACTTTTGTCGTTGGTAACAGCAACCGCTTCACCCATGCCGCCTGTCTGGCCGTAGGGGAAACACCGGCCAAAGCCTATAACCCGCTGTTTATTTATGGAGGTGTAGGATTGGGAAAGACTCATCTGATGCATGCCATCGGTCATATGGTGCAATCCCACAGCCCGAATGCAACAGTCCTTTACGTTTCCACCGAGAAATTCACCAACGAATTGATCAGCTCTATCCAGAACAATTCGACAGAGAAATTCCGCAACAAGTACCGGAACATCGATGTCCTGCTGATCGACGATATCCAATTCCTGGCAAAAAAGGAAAGTACTCAGGAAGAATTCTTCCATACATTCAACGCGCTGCATGAATCCAGTAAACAGATTGTCATCTCCAGTGACCGTCCTCCGAAGGATATCCCTACATTGGAAGACCGCTTGCGGTCTAGGTTCGAATGGGGATTAATCACGGATATCCAAACGCCGGACTTCGAAACCAGAGTTGCCATCCTTAGGAAGAAAGCAGACTTGGAAGACTATATCCTAACAGATAAGATTCTTTCTGCTATAGCGGAGAGAGTACGGACCAACATTAGGGAACTAGAAGGCGCCTTGGTCCGCTTGGTCGCTTATTCCAAAATCAATAATATTCCTTTTGAGGACATCACAGATGAAGTGGTCGGCATCGCACTAAAGGATGTCATTCTATTGAATCAGGCCATGAAAATCGATATCAAGAGGATTATGGAGGTTGTGGGAGAATACTATAATTTGAGAGTGGATGATTTTGTAAGCAAGCGACGTACCAGGACCATCTCCTATCCCCGTCAGATCGCCATGTATTTAAGCCGTGAAATGACAGATTTACCTCTAATTAAGATAGGTGAGGAATTTGGTGGCAGAGACCATACTACCGTCATGCACGCTATTGATAAGATAGGTGAAGAAGTAAAAGAAAACCACGATCTTAAAAATGTGGTCAGATCTCTGGAAAAACAAATCAAAAATAGCTGATGTGGATAACCATATTATACTTATCCTGAATATCCACAGGTTATCCACAGGATAAATACTTGTTTACCGCCGTTTCGGCCGTTTTTCAACATAATAACAGGCCTTACTATTATGACTATATTAATAAAAGAATAAGATAGGAGAATAACATGAGATTTTCAATCAATCAAACTACATTCTTAGAAGGCGTTCAAACTGTTCAACGCGCCATATCCACCAAATCCGTTTTACCTCCAATCCTATCAGGCATATACATTGAGGCCAAAGACAACGAAATATACCTGAAAGCCACCGATTTGGAAATCGGAATTGAATTTGTGCTTCCTGCCAATGTAGAAGAGAATGGCGCCAGCGTACTCCCAGCGCGCTACTTTGTAGAACTGGTGAAGAAACTACCGAGCATGGAATTGTTTATAGAAGAGATTGAGAATTCTCAGATCCGTATCAGCTACGGAAAATCGGAGATTGCGCTCAACGCCTATGATGCTGATGAATTTCCTCCGTTGCAGCAGTTTGATGAAACCAATTATCTATCAATGAAGAAGAGTGTTCTGATTGGTGGTATAAAAAATGTTTCCATCGCGGCATCGAGCGATTACACCAGACCTATCTTTACAGGCATCCTGATGGAGATTCTTCAGGGCAATCAGCTGAAGCTGGTGGCTACGGATACTCATCGTCTAGCTTATACAGAAATCGAGCTGGGTGATGAACCGAGCGATTTTAATACTTCAGTCATCATCCCTAGCCGCAGTCTGATAGAAATCAGCCGAATCTTCAAGATGGATGAAGGGGAAGTAAAAATTTTCATCGACCGCAACAAAATACTCTTCCAAGCTGATGGGATAAAGATTACTTCCCGACTGATCGAAGGTAAATTCGTCAACTACAAACAGGTAATCCCTGAGGATTTTTCAACACGTGTGCGCCTTATGAAGAGAGGATTCTCTGATTCACTAGAAAGAGCATCATTATTGTCCCGTGATGATTTATCCAAACGTAAGCACAATACAGTGAAACTGTCCGTGGGAGAAGCAGAAATGCAGATTTCCTCAAAATCCTCACAGATCGGTGAATTGGAAGAGGAACTGCCTATCCATTTAGAAGGAAATACTTTGGAAATCGGATTCAACGCCAAATATCTTTTGGATGTACTGCGTGTCATAGATACCGATGAAGTGGTCATGGACCTGACTACTGAACTCAGTCCTGGCATCATTCGTCCCGTTGATGGAAAAGACAACTCACTGTTCCTGGTTCTTCCTATCCGGTTAAGCTGATGATACTTACGATTCACACGGACTATATCGCTTTGGATGCGCTGCTGAAATGGGCCAATGTGGTGGTTAGCGGCGGGGAGGCCAAATATATCATTTCCCAGGAGATGGTACGCGTCAACGGTGTGGTTGTAACCCAAAGGAAGAAGAAGCTGATGGCCGGTGACCGGGTGTCAGTAGAGGGACTGGAAGAAACCATTGAACTGGCTCAGGAAAATCAGGAATCATGAGAATTACGAGAATATTCATTCAGAATTTCACAAATTATCAGGCGCAGGATTGTTCGCCTGATTCCAGAATCAACATACTGCAGGGGGAGAATGCTCAGGGGAAAAGCAATTTTCTCGATGCCATCCATTATTTGAGCCGGGCGGCCTCCTACAGACATAGCAAGGAAAAAGAACTCATTCGGTGGAACAATGAGTTTTTTCGTTTGAAAGCCCTGATTGAAGGTAAAGAAGGCAGCAAGAAGATTGAAATTAACTATATGGCAGGAAAGAAGGGAATTTTCGTAGACGATATGCGTATCGATACAATAGAGAATTTTCTGGGATCCTTCCTGACAATCATCTTTTCCCCGGAAGACCTTTATCTTATAAAGGGTTCACCGGATAACAGGAGACGTTTCCTGGATGATGAATTACTGCAGACCAGCCGTCGTTATGCGAGGGAATTGTACCGATACAAAAAAGTGCTATTGCAACGCAATAATCTGTTGAAAAAGATGCGCAGTGGGGAAAAAAACGAGGAACTGCTTTCGGTTTATGATAAGCAGATGGCCCAGAGCGGAATTTTCGTACTGAATAGCCGCCTGGATATGCTGGAGAAACTGAAGCCTCTGGCACGTCTTTCCCATAGGAAACTAACCGATGGTAAAGAGGAACTGGAAATCCGATATCTCTCTTCCTTCGGGATGGAGGAAGAGGTGGCCTCCCTTACAGAGGATTCCTACATGGAATTCTTAAAGGGGAACTGGGCGGAAGATACCTTGCGAGGTTTTACCGGACTTGGGCCTCATCGGGACGACTTCCAGATTCTGATCAATGACAAGGATGTGAAGACTTACGGTTCGCAAGGACAACAGAGGACCGTGGCCCTGAGCCTGAAGATGGCGGAGATAGAGTTCCTGAAATCTGTGCATGGGGAGTACCCGGTTCTGCTGCTGGACGATGTGCTCTCGGAGCTGGACAACAGCCGTCGGGAAAGCCTGATAAACTTGGTCAGCGAGAACATGCAGACCTTCATCACATGTACAGATGTAGAGGACTTTAAGGGGATTCATCCCGAGTCGCACCGGTTGATGCAGGTGAAGGAAGGAACAATCATTTAGGACACTTTGACCGCTGGTAGAAGTGTTCTTCTTGGTTGTGATATAATGCCAAAATATGTGATAT
Source organism: Clostridia bacterium (assembly GCA_030625965.1). GTDB lineage: Bacteria > Bacillota > TC1 > TC1 > UBA5767 > UBA5767. The sequence goes on along the minus strand of DAOUPV010000002.1, from coordinate 37,601 downwards.
AATTGATAGGAATTCATGCAGAAAGAGAGATAAGAATGGCTGATAAGAAACAGAAAGTTCAAGATTCATATAATGCCAGTCAGATCCAGGTACTAGAAGGACTGGAAGCGGTAAGAAAAAGACCGGGAATGTATATCGGTACGACCAGTTCCAGAGGATTGCATCATCTGGTTTACGAAATCGTGGACAACAGCATTGATGAAGCGTTGGCCGGTTACTGTGAAAAAATAGAAGTAACCATCGAGAAAGATAACATCATCAAAGTAAGTGACAACGGCCGTGGTATTCCAGTTGACCTTCATCCCAAACTGAAGAAGCCTGCAGTGGAAGTGGCACTTACTGTGCTGCACGCAGGTGGAAAATTCGGCGGTGGTGGTTACAAGGTATCTGGCGGATTGCATGGTGTGGGTATGTCTGTGGTGAATGCCTTGTCCGAATGGCTGGAAGTCCGGGTAAAAAGAGATCAACAAGTATATCTCCAATCATTTGCGCGTGGTAAGAAGACATCCGATCTTCAAACCATTGGTTCCTGCAAGGGAACGGGTACTGAAATTCGCTTTAAGGCGGATCCTGAGATATTCGATTCGGTTGTTTACGAATTTGAGATATTGTCACATCGTCTCAGAGAGTTATCTTATCTGAATAAGGGTCTGCACATCCTATTGAAGGATGAGAGGGATGGTCAGCAAGAGGAATTCTGTCACGAAGGCGGCATAGTGGATTTCGTACAGCATCTGAATAGGAATAAGAATGTTCTGCATAAGAAGCCCATCTATATGCATGCAGGCAGAGAAGATGTGGATGTTGAAGTGGCCCTTGGCTACCATGATGGTTATATAGAAAACATCCTGTCCTATGCCAATAACATACATACAACCGAGGGTGGTATGCACGAGTCCGGCTTTAAGTCGGCACTGACGCGGGTTATAAACAGCTATGCTGATAAAAAGAATCTGATCAAGGACAATAAAGTGAAGTTGAGTGGTGAGGATATCCGTGAGGGACTGACCACAGTCATTTCGGTCAAAGTGAAAGATCCTCAGTTTGAGGGACAGACCAAGACCAAACTTGGAAATTCCGAGGTGCGTAGCATCGTCGAATCGGTTATGGGAGAGACTTTGTCCACCTTCTTGGAGGAGAATCCTTCGATCGGCAAGAAAATCATCGAGAAATCCGTCATGTCCTCTCGGGCCAGAATGGCGGCCAGAAAGGCCAGGGAACTGACCAGGCGTAAGAGTGCATTGGAAATCTCATCGTTGCCCGGCAAATTGGCGGATTGTTCCATCAAGGATCCCTCCATGTGTGAAATCTATATCGTTGAGGGAGATTCTGCAGGCGGTTCGGCCAAGCAAGGTCGGGATCGAAGCTTCCAGGCCATCCTGCCCCTTAAAGGCAAAATCATCAACGTGGAAAAAGCCAGAATGGACAAGATCCTGAACAATGATGAGATCCGGGCCATGATTACGGCGTTTGGTACCAGCATTGGTGAAGATTTCGATATTGAGAAGGCCAGGTACCATAAGACCATCATCATGACTGACGCGGACGTCGATGGCGCCCATATCCGTACCTTGCTGCTGACCTTCTTCTACCGCTACATGAAACCGCTGGTGGAACAGGGATACATCTATATTGCTCAACCACCATTGTTCAAGTTGAAGAAAGGCAAGACCGAGGTCTATGCCTATTCTGACAAAGAGATGAGTGCCACCTATCAGGAGATGGGAGGCGAGAAGATCAACATCCAGCGCTACAAGGGTCTGGGTGAGATGAATCCAGAGCAGCTTTGGGATACTACCATGGATCCAGAGAAACGCACCCTGCTTCAAGTGAGCATCGAGGATGCCATTGAAGCGGATGAGATCTTCACCATATTGATGGGTGACAAAGTGGAACCACGGCGGGAATTCATTCAGGATAACGCCAGAAAAGTTCAAAATCTAGATATTTAGGGCTCCCTGGGAGCCCATTTCCTTGGGTGAACCATGAATCTGATAGCAGCAGAAAAAATAAGCAAAGCATATAATGAGCAGAACCTCTTTCAAGAGATCACTTTCGGGGTCGAGCAGGGAGAAAAGGTCTCGTTGGTAGGCCGAAACGGTACGGGCAAGTCTACTCTTCTCAAGCTTATCGCAGGGCAGGAAGTGCCGGATAGCGGGAAGATTATGCGGAACCAGCAGTGCAAGATGGAGTATCTGGAGCAAAATCCCAGGCTGGTGCCGGGACTCACCGTGATGGAGCAGATTTTCCATGACGGTTCCCATGAACTGGATGTGGTCAAGGAATATACCACGGCGCTGGTCGACCTGGAGCAGGACCCCGAGGACCATGAGCTGCAACAGAAGCTTCATGACTTGACAGGGAAAATGGAACGATTGCAGCTCTGGAATCTGGAAGAGGAAGTAAAGAGCATATTGAACCGCCTGGGAATAAGGGAGTACCACCGCGAAGTGGATACACTCTCTGGGGGGCAGAGACGCAGACTGGCACTTGCCAGGGTGCTGATACGTCCGGCCAATCTCCTGCTATTGGATGAGCCTACGAACCATCTGGATCTGGACACTATACTGTGGTTGGAGAAAACTCTGAAGAAACGTAAGACGGCACTTATTATGGTTACTCACGACCGGGAATTCCTGAACAGGATCTCAGATAAGATCCTGGAGTTGGAAGGAACCAAAATTTATGCCCATGCGGGTGATTTTTCCACTTATCTGCAGAATAAGGAGGAGCGGTTACGGACGGATCAGACTAGGCGACAGAAAGAAGAAGCGCTCTATCGGCAGGAACTGGACTGGATGAGAAGTGGTGTGCAAGGAAGAGGAACCAAGCAGGCTGCCAGGATAGAAAGATTTAGAGCCTTGGAAGAAGGTCTGGAACGGTCAAGCGAGCTGGATATGGATATGGCCTTTCCCATGAAGCGGCTGGGCAAGAAGACTATCGAAATGAAACATGTCCACAAGGCCTATGGTCAGCTTCGGGTGCTGGAGGATTTCTCCTATCTGTTCAATCGCTATGACCGCATAGGTATCGTAGGTAAGAATGGAATCGGCAAGAGTACCTTGTTGAAACTGATAGAAGGAAGCCTGCAACCAGACCAAGGCGAGATTATTCGGGGTGAAACACTGAGCATCGGATTTCTTACCCAGCAGTCAGAAAAGCTGGATGATGAGATCACGCTATATGAGACGATTAGCAGTCGCTGGTCATTCATTCCGGACAGCCGGGGTGTGGAAGTCACAGCTGCCAAGTGGCTAGAGAGATTTCTTTTTCCTAGGGAAAAACAACAGACCAAAGTAGGGAAACTATCTGGTGGAGAGAAACGCAGGTTGGCATTGCTATTGGTTCTGCTTGAAGGACCCAACATACTGCTCTTGGATGAGCCGACCAACGATCTGGATCTGGATACTCTGCTGGTGTTGGATGCTTTTCTGGATCAGTACCCAGGTATTCTGGTTGCTGTATCCCATGACCGATTTTTCCTCAACAAGAACGTGGATGCGGTCTTTGAATTTCTGGACGGCGGACTCGTGAAAAGGTATGGTGGGAATTTCGATGCCTACATGGCCAAGAAACAGACGTTGAAACCGGAAATGAAGAAAAAGAGCACACCGCTGGAGCAGATGGGCGATAAGAAGAACAAGATTTCCTATGGTGACAAAAAAAGGTTCCAGGAGTTGGATGAGATAATCCCGACCTTGGAAGAAGAGATACTTCGACTGGATGCGGAGCTCCAAGGGGGCGGGGATGATTTCAATCTCCTGCAGGAGCTGCATGAGCAGTTGGAAAGCAAGAAGGCCAGCTTAGAGGACCATTATGAAGAGTGGACCGACCTGGCCGAAAAAATGGAAGGGAATGCATGAGATGGGTGTTGGTAAACTGGAAGTCGAAGATTTAAAGAGGCGCATATTCCCCTATACTGGGGTAAAGCGTAAGGAAACCGTTCTCAGGGCCATGATTGGGGAGGATTGCGGTGCACTGGATCTCGACGGCGATATAACAGTGCTATCGACAGATCCCATCACTGGTGCTGACGAGGAAGGCGGCTATCTATCTGTGCTTGTTTCTTGTAACGATGTGCTCTCTAACGGTGCGGAACCCGTGGGTATACTGTTGACGCTTCTGCTCCGAGAAGGAGAGACAGTGGAAAAGGCGGAGAAGATCATGGCTGCCGCACATAGGGGGGCCAAAGAACTCCAAGTGGAGATTATCGGGGGGCACACCGAGATAACACCAGGTCTCAACCAGAACATCCTGTCGGTTACTGCCATCGGGCGGGTGTCGAAGGAAGAGTTACTCCGAGCAGATGGCATCGAAGCTGGCGACGGACTGGTTCTAACCAAGGGAGCTGGTATCGAGGGGACGGCCATCCTGTGCTCTGACTATCCTGAAGAGATGCGCAGGCTGCTGGGAGATGAGGAATGGCAGCGTGGAAAGGATCTCCTTAAGGAAATCAGCGTATATAAGGAGGCTAAGCTGGCTAAGAGCTTCAAGCTTCATGCCATGCACGATGTCACTGAAGGCGGGGTGTTCGGTGCCTGCTACGAGATGGCCAGTGCCTCGGAAATGGGGCTTACTGTGGAGACCGAGAAAATCGGACTCAGACCCAGCACTAGGAAGATCTGCGAATCCTTGGCTCTGGATCCATACCGCCTCATATCTAGCGGGTCGCTTCTGATCGCTACACCTCAGGCAGACGAACTGGCTTTATATCTGAACGAGAATCAGATTCCAGCGGCCAGAATCGGAACCTTCCATGCGGGAGAAGTCATGGTGCAGGACAAGCTGGATTTACGGCCTATGAAACCCCCGCAGGGAGACGAATTGTGGCGAGCCAAAGGGCTGTTGCAAGGATAGAAAAAATACTTCCTATGAGATATAATATAAGTTAGTTTGGAGACGGGAGAAACAGAATCAGTGGAATATTCACATGGAAAGATCGTCCAGGTAAACCTGGAAGACGAAATGAAGAAATCCTATATCGATTATGCCATGAGTGTAATCGTAGGCAGAGCCTTGCCGGACGTAAGAGACGGGTTGAAACCAGTACACCGGCGTATCCTTTACTCTATGTACGAGACCGGTATGACGTCGGACAAGCCGTATAAGAAATCGGCATGGGTAGTCGGTGGCGTACTGGCCAAGTACCATCCTCATGGCGATACCGCTGTCTACGATACCATGGTGCGTATGGCCCAGAACTTTTCCTACCGCTATCAGCTGGTGGACGGACACGGTAACTTCGGTTCCGTCGACGGTGACCGCGCGGCTGCTATGCGTTATACCGAAGCCAGGATGTCCAAGGTGGCCATGGAACTGCTCCGGGATATCGACAAGGAGACCGTAGATTACACACCCAACTATGATGAGAGTCTACAGGAACCGCTCGTAATGCCAGCACGCTTTCCCAACCTGTTGGTTAACGGATCGACGGGTATTGCAGTGGGCATGGCGACCAATATCCCTCCCCACAATATGACCGAGGTGCTTGACGCTTTGGATATCCTGATTGAGAATCCGGATGTCACTATCAAAGAGCTGATGGACTACGTCAAGGGACCGGATTTCCCCACCGCCGGCATCATCATGGGTCTGGAAGGCATCTACAACGCATACCATACAGGCCGAGGTTCGGTGAAAATACGCTCTAAGAACACCATCGAACATATGAAAAACGGCAAAGAGCGCATCATTGTGCATGAATTGCCCTATCAGGTAAATAAAGCCCGGCTGATTGAGAAGATCGCTGAGCTGGTGCGGGATAAGAAAATCGAAGGCATTACGGATCTGAGAGATGAATCTGACAGAAAGGGCATGCGCGTCGTCATCGAGATGAAGAAGGGTATTATCGGCGATGTGATCCTGAACCAGCTGTACAAGCATACCCAGATGCAGACTACGTTCAGTATCATCATGTTGGCGCTGGTGGACAACAAACCCCAGATTCTTAATATCAAGCAGATTTTACAGCATTATTTGACTCACCAGAAATCCGTGTTCACCCGCCGTACCCAGTTCGAATTGAGAAAGGCGGAGGCTAGAGCCCACATCGTGGAAGGACTCCTGCTGGCACTGAGCAATATCGAACGCATCGTCAAGATCATCCGCGGTTCTGATAACACAGAAGCGGCTAAAATGGCCCTGATGTTGGAGATCGGACTGAGCGAAATCCAGGCCAAGGCTATTTTGGATATGAAACTGTCCAGACTGACGGCATTGGAGAGAACCAAGCTGGATGACGAATACAAGGACCTCCTGACGACCATAGGTTCTCTGAAGGAAATCCTTGAGGACGAGAAGAAGCTGATGCAACTGATCACAGATGAATTTACGCGCATACGCGATAAATATGGGGATGACAGAAAGACAGCCATCATCGCCGATGAAGGGGACCTTGAAATCGAGGACCTGATCGCCGAAGAAGATGCGGTGATCACCATCACCCATCGCGGATATATCAAGAGACTACCGGCTACCACCTACCGCAGCCAAAAACGGGGCGGCAAGGGTGTCAAGGCTCTGAGCAAGCGGGACGAGGATTTCGTGGAGCATCTGTTCATCACAACAACCCACCATTTCCTGATGTTCTTCACCAATACTGGACGTGTGATGCGCCTCAAGGTGCATATACTGCCAGAGGCCAGCCGGACCGCCAAGGGCTCCGCCATTGTCAATCTGCTGCATTTGGAAAAAGGCGAGTATGTGACAACGGTCATTCCAGTCAAGGAATACGATGAGGACAAGTATCTGTTGACCGTGACCAGGAAAGGCGTAGTCAAGAAATCCAGCCTGAGTGCATACGATACCAACCGCAGGGATGGCATCATCGCTCTGACCTTGGACGACGATGATGAGTTGATCAGCGTCAACCTGACAGATGGCAGCAAGGAAGTCATCATGGGTACCAAGCACGGTTACAGCATCCGCTTCTCGGAAGACGATGTGCGTAAGATGGGCAGAACAGCCCGTGGCGTGAAGGGTATCACCCTCGGAGCCGGGGATGTAGTGATTGGGGCGGACGTGGTCAACGACAACGCAGATCTGCTGGTTGTCAGCGAGAACGGATACGGCAAGAGATCAGATCTATCTGAATACCGTACCCAGACACGAGGCGGGAAAGGTATCTTTACCATCAAGGGATCTGAGCGAAATGGAGACCTGGTGGCCCTGATGATCATCAGTGAAGGGGATGATATCATGCTTATCTCCAGAGAAGGGCAGATCATCAGAGAGCCAATTACAGATATCTCCAAAATAGGACGTGTCACCCAGGGTGTCAGAGTTATGAACATGGCCGAAAATGACCAAGTCGTAGCTGTAGCTCGGGTCGCCATCAAAGAAGACGAAGAGTAAGACTAAACCTAAGCCCGGATTACCGGGCTTAGGTTATTGAAAGGGAATCAATGGATGTAGCTTTTTCTGGCGGGACCATCGTTCCGGTCAATGAAAAAAGGGAGGTCCTTGAAGATGCGGGACTGCTGATCGAAGGTGACAGGATCACCTGTCTGGGTAGCGCACAGGAAATCCGGGAAATGGCGCGTAAGCGCAAGATGGAAATCATAGATTTCCATGGCAAGGTGATGTTCCCAGGACTCATCAACACCCATACTCACCTGTTCCAGAACCTTCTTAAGGGTCTCGGAAGCGGTTACGTGCTAGAGGACTGGTGGCCCAAGACCGTTGGGCAGTATGGAGTGTCTCTGCATGTGGAAGATTTTGGGATAGCAGCCAGAGCCGGGCTGTTGGAAGCGGCCAAGACCGGTACCACCACCATCCTGGATTATAGCTATGCCAATCCAGTTCCCCAGGTGGGGGATAGCATCATCCAAGCAGCTGAGGAGACTGGCCTTCGCCTGATTTACGGTAGGGGTTTCAATGTATCCAATAGTTTCGTACCAGAAGCGCTCCGTGAACCTCTGGGGCAGGTGTTCGAGGATGCCAAGCGGTTGCGTGAGCAGTATCCAATGACGGATATCTGGTTGGCACCGGCGGTCAACTGGACCATGACCCGTGAAGAACTGATCAGGATGAGCGATTTTGCCAACTGTGAAAATTTTCCGGTGACCATGCACCTAGCGGAAACAGCGACCGATGCCGGGATATGGCAGGAAAACTACCAGAAGGTACTGATTGCCGATCTGGAAGATATGGGTCTTTTGGACCAGTCGTTCTTGGCCGTGCATTTTGTGGACGTATCAGACCAGGACATGAACGTTCTGGGAGAACACGGTGCGAGCATCTCTCATAATCCTTTGTCCAATATGTATCTGGCTTCGGGTGTTTGCCCGGTTCCGGAACTTTTGAAACAAGGCATCAGCGTATCCTTGGGTACGGACGGCGCAGCCAGCAATAATACGTTGGATATGCTGGAGACCATGAAGATGACCGCTCTGCTACAAAAGGTACACCACAGAAATCCCCAGGTCATAGAGGCTATGGAGGTTCTGGAGATGGCCACCATTCATGGGGCCAGAGCCTTGAACAAGGAACATGAGATCGGTTCCTTGGCTGTTGGTAAGCAAGCGGATTTGTTTTTGTTGGATCCGGGCGCCAGCCTGAAGAGCGCTCCCATGCACGATCCATTGGCGACACTGCTTTATTCCAGCGGTGAGAATTCTATTTCCGATGTTATGGTCGCTGGGGAGTTCGTGATCCGCAACCATGTATCCGTGCATACGGATGAGAAAGAAGCCATCCAGGCGCTGAACCGCAGCGCAGAACAATTGATAGAAAGATCGGGAGGTTACCATGATTGATATACGTTTGGTTCGTAGTGAATCGGAGAAGGTGAAAGAAAACCTGGTACGCCGGGGTGTGGAATTGGATGTACAACAGCTGCTCTCGCAAGACGAGCAAAGAAGGGATATATTGGGTCTGGTGGAAGAGAAGAAGGCCCGACGCAATGCAGTATCCAAGAGCATCGGTAAGAAGAAACAGGCGGGTGAAGATGTAACCTCAGTGATGCAGGAGATGCGTGAGTTGGGCGATGAGATATCTGCCCATGACGAGCAGGTCAAGGTTTTGGATGAGCAAATCCTCAACATGATGCTGCAGATTCCGAATATGCTGCATGAATCCGTCCCTTCAGGAGAAGGGGAAGAAGATAATGTGGAAATGGAACGCTACGGCGAGATAACTCAGTTGTCCTTTGAAGCCAAGAATCATTGGGAGATTGGCGAGGCGCTGGACATCACGGATCCGGTCAGAGCCGGCAAGGTGACCGGAGCGCGTTTTACTTATATGAAAGGAGCGGGCGCCAGACTGGAGCGGGCCCTCATTAACTTTATGCTGGACCTGCACTGCGAGGAGCAGGGATATAGGGAGATCGTCCCGCCGTTCCTGGTTAATTCAGAAAGCATGGTCGGTACCGGCCAGTTGCCTAAATTTGCCGATGACATGTTCCGGGTACAGGGTTCGGACTACTATCTGATTCCCACAGCGGAAGTGCCCCTGACCAACATGTACGCTAGGGAGATCCTGGAGCCCGAAGAGATGCCCCAGTATGTCACGGCCTATACACCCTGCTTCAGGGCTGAAGCAGGCTCTGCAGGCAAGGACACCAGAGGACTGATCCGTCAGCATCAATTCAATAAAGTGGAGATGGTCAAGTTCTGCCGGCCGGAAGAATCCGACGAAGAACTGGATAAGTTGATCGATGACGCCAGAGCGGTGCTGGAGCTGTTGAAACTGCCCTACCGCACATTGTTGCTCTGCAGTAAGGATGTGGGCTTCTCAGCGGCCAAGACGGTCGATCTAGAGGTCTATATGCCAGGTTACGGCGGTTATCGCGAGATATCTTCTTGTTCGAACTTTGGGGATTTCCAGGCACGCCGTGCGAACATCAAGTTCCGTCGCGAGAAAAAAGGCAAACCGGAATATGTACATACATTGAATGGTTCTGGGCTTGCTGTGGGCCGTACAGTGGCGGCCATCCTAGAGAACTACCAGCAGGAGGACGGCAGCGTGCTGATCCCCGAAGTGCTGCGCCCTTACATGGGTGGAAAAGAATGGATTAAATAGAGTAAAGCGGTTGACAAAGCGTTTTTGCCAATGCTATAATCTACCTTGCGTGTATCGGACATGCAAGTGTTGGAGAGGTGTCCGAGCGGTTTAAGGAGCTGGTCTTGAAAACCAGTGATACCGAAAGGTACCGTGGGTTCGAATCCCACCCTCTCCGCCAACAAAATACGGAGAAGTACTCAAGCGGCTGAAGAGGCTCCCCTGCTAAGGGAGTAGGTCTGTTTATAGCGGGCGCGAGGGTTCAAATCCCTCCTTCTCCGCCACTTTGGCAAACAGGACATCTGTCCTTTCTAATATAATAGAAGAAACATGCGCCCGTAGCTCAGCTGGATAGAGCGTTTGGCTACGGACCAAAAGGCCACAGGTTCGAATCCTGTCGGGCGTGCCAAAAACAGTGCTTCGGCACTGTTTTTTTGTTTGGAAAAGGGAAAGTTATGATATACTCCCTATTATATGAACGGAGGCGTTATGGTAACTTATGCGATCCTGGGCAACCCGGGACACAACCGAGTATATTTTGAAGAAGCGAACCGGCTGGCCCTAAGCGAGCTACAGATCGCCTTTGGCCGGATGACGGCTACGTGCACTGAGGCAAGAAGCGAGAAAATCGCCGGAATCGACTACAGCCTGTTTACGAGCGAACAGAGGCTTATGGAGGAAGACGTAAGAATCATTTCCTCGTTGTCCTTCGCTTATGCGCTCTACGAATGGGATTCAGTGGAGCAACTGCTGAGGCCGATTGTCAAAAACGAAGTCAGCTTCCTAGATTCTGATTTGAGCAGTATTCTCAAGTATAGCGGAAAGACCAATGAGCTGTTCACCCGGTTGATGCTTAACATAGCGGAACTCTCTTCGGAATTTTCCGACAGCGAGGACATTCGCCTATTGGATCCCATCGCCGGCAAGGGTACCACACTCTTCGAGGGACTGATGCGCGGTTATCATACCTATGGTATAGAGATAGGGGACAAGGTGGTCGCTGAATCGTATCACTACCTGAAGAAATATCTGGAGACCAAACGCTACAAGCATACTAGCAAGAGCATCAGGTTCAGCGGGGACAATAAGGAATTCACGGCCAAACGCTACCAGTTCGAGATCGGCAGAAGCAAGAACGACTTCAAGGAGAACCACCAGAGAACCTGCGAGATGATTGCCGGTAATTCCCTTTACGCCAACCGATTATTTAAGAAGAACTTTTTCCATCTGATCGTGGGGGACCTGCCCTATGGGGTGCAGCATGGTAATGTGACGAAGGAGAAGCAGTCTTCTCTGACCCGAAGTCCGGAAGCGCTGCTTACAGCCTGCCTGCCAGGCTGGTACGAGGTCTTGAAACCAGGTGGTTGCCTGGTGTTGGCCTGGAACACCTACGTCTTTCCTAGGCAAGCGCTGGTGGCATTGCTCGGCAATTACGGATTCGAGGTGTTGGACGGTGTCTACGAGGAGTTCGTGCATCAGGTTGACCGGTCCATTCGACGTGATCTGGTCGTGGCCAAAAAAGCATAAGGATTTTATTTCTAACAGCGCGTATGCGCTGTTTTTTTACTTTTAGTGTACAATGTAGTAAATGTATAAACGATTAAGGAGGTCATATGAAAAGAGTTAGTGATTCGCGTGTGGAGCACGTTGAAATAGTTTTCCAACAGCATATTAACAGCCACGGGCGTCTTTTCGGCGGTGTTCTGATGTCCTGGATTGATGTGGTGGCCGCCGTGGTGGCCAGACGCCACTCCCACCAGGAGGTCAGCACGGTTACGGTGGACAGCCTGCGTTTCAAGAAGCCCATATTTCTCAGTGACACCGTGGTTTTGGTGGGCCGGATCACCTGGACCGGCAAACGGGCCATGGAGGTCCGTGTAGATACCTTCACGGAAACGCTCAAGGGCGAGAGGACCCATGTCAATCGGGCTTACCTGGTGCTTGTGGCCATCGATACGGAAGGCAAGTCGGTGGCAGTTGAATCCATCCAGCCGGACAGCCCCGAGGAAACAGAGGAGTTTTCATTGGGAGAGAAACGCCAGGCACTCCGTATGAAGCGTAAAGAAGGCGGTTACTAAAAGGTTGTGAAAGTACTTGCAAGCCAGAGCGCCTTGCTATATAATTCACATATACCCAACCTGGGTATAGTATAAGAATATAAGGCGGAAAAGCCTGGAGGATTGATATTGATATGGGGAAAAAGGTATTGATTGTAGGCGGCGTGGCCGGTGGTGCAGGCACAGCTGCCAGATTACGACGTATGGACGAAAATGCGGAGATTATCTTGTTTGAACGGGGGAGTTATATTTCCTTTGCCAACTGCGGCCTACCGTATTATGTGGGCGGGACCATCAAGGACCGAAGCAAGCTGTTGTTGCAGACGCCGGAAGATATGATGGCAAGATTCAACATAGATGTACGCATCAACAACGAAGTGACAAGGATCGATCGGGAACAAAAGGAAGTCGAAGTCTTGGGAGAAAAAGGCTACTACAAGGAATCGTATGATGTACTGGTGCTATCACCAGGATCAACACCCTTGACTCCGCCGATTCCGGGTATTGACAGCCCTAATATATTTTCACTATGGACGGTACCGGATGTCGATAAGATCAAAGCCTACGTAGATGACGAAAAACCGCATACGGCGGTGGTCATCGGTGGTGGCTTCATAGGCATTGAGATGGCTGAGAACCTGTATGATCTGGGCATCGAGGTGTCATTAGTGGAAATGCTGGACCAGGTAATGATGCCGTTTGACTACGACATGGCTCAGATACTGCATGAGAACATTGTAGCCAAGGGTGTAAGCCTGGAACTGGGAAACGGTGTGAAATCATTCGACTACCATGACGGTAAGACCAAAGTGACGTTGCAGGACGGCAAAGAACTCATGGCGGATCTGGTCATACTTTCCATCGGCATCAGGCCCAACGGAGAGCTGGCAAAGGAAGCTGGGCTTACAGTCAATCAGCGGGGTGGCATCGTTGTGGATGAGTGCTTGCGTACCTCAGATGAGAGTATTTACGCGCTGGGTGACGTGATTCAAGTGAAACATTACATTGATGGGGAAGAGACCATGATCCCTCTGGCCGGTCCGGCTAACCGGCAGGCCCGTATCTTGGCCAATAACATTTGCGGCGCTCAGGAAGCCTATCGCGGCTCCCAGGGTTCATCTGTAGCCAAGGTCTTCGACCTGACGGCGGCTAGCACGGGATACAACGAGAAGGCACTCGTGGCCAAGGGCTTAGAAAAGAAAAAGGATTTCGATTCGGTAATCACCATTTCGAACTCCCATGCCAGCTACTATCCGGCAGCACGTCCCATGACATTGAAGGTCATCTTCGATAAAGAAGGTAAAATACTCGGCGCCCAAGGCGTGGGTTACGACGGTGTGGACAAGCGGATCGACGTAATCGCCACAGCCATCCGCTTCCGGGGGACTGTGGATGATCTGAAGGATCTGGAGCTGGCCTATGCGCCACCTTATTCCAGCGCCAAGGATCCGGTCAACATGGCTGGTTTCGTGGCAGACAACGTACGCTCCGGCGTTATGGGTAGCATCAGCTGGGATGATATGAAGAATCTAGACCCTGCGACTACCCAGATTCTGGATGTACGTGGAGCTGGGGAGCGCAAACGGGGCAAGATCGAGGGTTCCCTGCACATCCCCATCGACGAGTTGCGTGAGCGCTTGGGAGAACTGGACAAGGATAAGGAAGTCATCATCTACTGCGCAGTGGGAATCCGCGGATATATCGGAACGCGCGTTCTTATGCAGAACGGTTTCAGAACCAGGAACCTGCTGGGCGGATACATCCACTACCGAAGGGTCGTTAAGGACTACAGCCTGAACGAAATCTAGGAAGGTAACGTGAAGACTGTGGTCTGCGTCATAGGTATGGATAGTAAGAAGCTACGCAAAGCGAACTGAAGGAGGGCAGTAGGTTTATAGCGGGACTCAATCTGCCCACTGACTTTAGGGAGAAAAAGGTTACACGATTAACAAAAGGCTTGCAAACTACACAACCTTGTTGTACTATTAAATTAATAAAATTAATAAAGTGGGTAAAAAAGACCGCATAAAGACCGAAGGACATAGCTCTCGGTCTTTTTTAATTCAAAAAAGGAGTGAAAACATGGATGAAAAGCAGAGTATATTGATTGAAAACGCTTGGATACTGACCTTGGATACGGGCAACACGGTGATCGAGGGCGGATACCTGTATATGGAAGATGGCCGAATCACAGAAGTAGGCGAACCGGGTGAGAACCTGGGCGATCTTAGAAGGAAAGCCTCTCAGATCATCGACGCTAAAGGCATGATCCTGATGCCGGGGATGGTCAATGCCCATTCCCATCTGTTCCAGACGTTCACGCGGGGATTTGCTGATGATAAGCTGCTGTACCCCTGGTTGAAGGAGGAAATCTGGCCGTTTTCAGCCGCTATGGAGCATGATGATTTCGCGCTGGCTGGAATGTTGGGTTGTGTGGAGAATTTGAAGAACGGGGCTACGGCTGTCATCGACCAGCATTACGTGCACACCTTCCAGGATTCTTCAGACCTGATCCTTAAGGCTATGAAGGATACTGGCATCCGGGGCACGCTCTGCCGGACTTTTTCCAATTACAATTACACACCGCTACTGCAGGAGGACGATGAAACCATATTCTCCTCCCTGGTACGTTTGACTGAAACCTACCATAACAGTGAGAACGGGCGGTTGCAGATGTCCGTCGGTCCCATCAATCCCTGGGGCTGCACAGTAGAACTGTATCAGAAGACCTATGAGTATGCCATGCAGCAAGGACTTAAATACCAGATCCACACAGCAGAGACAGAGAATGTGGTGGACAAATGCCTGGAGATGTATGGTAAGAGAAATGTTAATTTCTTCGATTCCATGGGAATCTTAGGAGAGCACACTCAGCTGGCCCATGCGATCTGGTTGGACGATGCAGAACTAGAATTGATTAAAAAGGCTGGAGCGAGCGTGGTACATTGTCCGGTCGCCAACATGTATCTAGCAGATGGAATCGCCCGGGTACCAGAGATGCGAGAAAGGGGAATTTCGGTCTGTCTTGCTACGGACGGACCAGGCAGTAACAACGCCCAGGATATGATGGAAGTACTGAAAACAGCGGTCATCCTGCACAAAGTGAACACCATGGATCCCATGATCTTATCAGCGGAAGACGTGTTGCAGATGGCTTGCGTCGAGGGGGCAAAAGCATTGGGACGCGAAGATTTGGGTCGTTTGCAGCCCGGTTATGTGGCAGACATGATCCTGGTGGATTGGAAGAAACCACACATCGCTCCGGTGCACAAACCGGCTTCGGCGGTAGTGTTCTGCGCCAACGGCAACGATGTGGATACCAGCATCGTAGACGGCAAAGTTGTGATGCAGGGCCGCAAGGTAGTCGGTGTGGACGAACTAGCATTGATCGAGGAATGCCAGCTTAGGGCTCGTTCTATCAAGCGCAGCATTTCATGATACAAGGAGGAAATATGTTCAAAGAAATACCAAGAGTAGATATTCAGGCAAAGCTGACAGGCGGTGCTAAATATGCCGATGACATGGTTTTCCCGCGTATGGTCTATGGCGCAATGGTGCGTTGCAGCATAGCCCACGGGGATATCCTGTCCATCGATGCTGAGGAAGCCCTGAAGAGAGAAGACGTCCTACGCGTTATCACCTATGATGACATTCCCGGCATAGCCGGAAAGGCGAAGGAGCGGCCGGTCCTGGTAAAGGAACGGGTGCGCTTTATCGGAGACGGCATCGCCATCGTAGTCGCCACCAGCCAACAAGCAGCCAGGGAGGCTGCTGCAAAGGTTGCCGTGACCTACAAGGAACTGCCCGCTGTGTTCAATCCAGCTGAAGCCATCGAAGACAAACAGCCTGCCATCCATGGTGTGAGCAACCTGGAAAAGGTAATATCCATGCGCCATGGAGATATGGAGCAGGGATGGAATCAGGCTGAGGTGATTATCGAGGAAGATGTCAGCACCCACCGGGTGCAGCACGCGGCCATCGAACCGGAGTCGGCGGTGGCTCTGTGGCAGGGGGATCATATCGAAGTCTACTGCCCGCCCAAGAGCCCCTTTAATGTGCGTCGGGTCATATCTGAAACACTGGGACTCCGCATCAATAAAGTGCGTCTTATCACTTCCACGGTCGGTGGATCATTCGGGGGTAAGGACTACGATATGAGCCTGCTGGGTTCCAGAGTAGCACTGATTGCCCGCTTGACAGGAAGGCCTGCCAAGATGACCTACAACCGTGAGGAGGCCATCACTGAGGGTACCAAACGTCATCCCTACAGGATGCACTACAAAATAGGCGCTAAAAAAGATGGTACGCTGACAGGTTTGCAGGTTGATGTGCTGAGTGATGCCGGGGCCTATCTCTCCAAGTCCGCCATGGTGGGCTGGCGTTCCTGTGTAGAGTCCTCAGGACCTTACCTGATCCCCAACGTACACACGGATGTGACTGTAGCTTACACTAACCAGATCTATTCCGATTCGCTGCGAGGATTCGGTTCACCACAGGTGGACTACGGCATCGAAGTGGTTATGGACAAGCTGGCGGTGAGGCTGGACATGGATCCTCTGGCGCTGCGCAGGAAGAACGCCCTCAAAGACGGAGATGAGCATGCGACCGGGCAGATTCTTAGCGGAGTAAGTATCGGACACTGTCTGGATGCTTTGGAAGAGTCCTCCGACTATCTAGAGACAAGAAAACGCATCACACAATTCAATCAAGAACAGAACGGCCCGCTACGCCGGGGTTTCGGCATTGCGGCATTGCACCGGGGTGAAGCGCTGGGTGCAGGCGGCGAAGGCATCGATACGGCTGGAGTCAATGTGCATATCGAGAAGGATGGTAGTGTTTTGATCTACTGCGGATTGAGTGAAGTAGGCCAAGGGTGCCAAACCATGATGGTGCGTATCGTAAGCGAAATGCTGGGTCTCAAACCCGAGCGTTGCCGAGTCAGCCGGTTGGATACGGATTACGTTCCAGATTCCGGCCCGACAGTAGCGTCTAGGGGCACGGTTATCGCCGGAAACGCAACGGTCATGGCTGTGGAGATCATCAAGGAGAAGATACGCAATACATTGGCGCAGCAGAAGTGGTTTAAGAAGAATGCGGAACTGATCTATGAGGATGAAAAAATCCGTTTGAAAAACAATCCGGAAGTGGAAGTGAGCTTCGAAGAAGCAGTCAAGCTCACTTTCTCCAACTGCGACAATCTTTATGGTAACGGTTGGTGGGCAGCTCCCAAACTGGTTTGGAACTGGGAAAAAGGTCAGGGTGACGCCTATTTCAACTATGTATACGGAGCTTGCGGCTGCGAGGTCGAGGTAGACTTGGATACGGGAAAAACCAAAATCATCCGCTTCTTGGCCGTGCATGATGTAGGAACGGCGTTGAACATCGAGGAAGTTTATGGTCAGATCTGCGGTGGTGTGGCCATGGGTATCGGTTATAGTCTGATGGAAGAAGTGAAGCTCAGAGACGGCCGGATACAGAACACTAATCTGGACTCCTATCTGCTGCCCACAGCCATGGACATCGGCAGCATCGAGCCAGTGATCCTGCAAGAACACTCGGCCATCGGACCGCTAGGGGCCAAAGGTCTAGGTGAACCGGTCACGTCCATCGTGGCTCCGGCCATCACCAACGCCATCTCCGATGCGTTGGGCACCCAGATTCTGGAGCTGCCTGCGGACTTGGAGCATGTCCTGGCGGCCAGCATGAGGGAGGAACAAGAATGAAAGAACAATGGATTGCCAGCGAAACACTGGACATGTTGCTGGATGAAATAGCCGACGGCCAAAAAACTATAGTGGCCGGCGGCACAGACTTGCTGATCCAGTTGCGGGAGATGGACCGGGAGGAAAAACCGACTGAAATCGCCGATCTCTCCTGTATTGAAAACCTAAAACGGATTGAAGTAACAGAGGACGGTCTGATTCTGGGGGCGACTGTCACTTATACGGACCTCACGAACAGCGACCTAGTGCGCGAGACACTGCCGATGCTGGCCCAAGCGGCTATGGATGTCGGATCGCCACAGGTCCGTAACAAGGGTACCTTGGGCGGATCGTTAGCCAATGCCAGCCCAGCGGCGGATATGGCACCTGTATGGGTGCTGCTGCAGGCCGATGTGGTGTTGCAGAAGAAAGGGCGAGAACGGGTCCTTTCTGTGGCGGAATTCCTGACTGGGAACATGACCACGGTGTTAGAACCCGGGGAACTGATTGTAGAAATCCGCTGTCCCTTGTGGAAGGGCGCGTCCATGCATTTCATCAAGGTGGGCCGGAGAAACGCTGCTGCCATCGCCAGATTGAACGGAGCTGCGCTTTTGCGTACGGATGGTGGAAGAATCACAGACCTGCGCATGGCGATCGGTGCTGCAACACCGACACCTCTGGATCTGAGCGATGCCTGCGAAGGGTTAGCCAGCGACAGGAGCAAGGAAGCCCTGGATCGGATTGCTAAGGAAACCATTAGAAGGGTCGAAGGGATATCCGGCAGAAGGGCATCTGCCATCTGGAAGTTCCCAGCTTTGGAAAACCTTTCGCGACGTTTGTTGATTGACGTCATGCAGAAAGGAGGCTTGAACAGTGAAACAGTGTAATCTCAATTTTTGGTTGAACGGGGAACAGACGAAAGTGAGCATCCCCATGACCGCTACGCTGCTCGATGTGCTTAGGGACTACCTGGGCATGACCGGGACTAAGCGAGGCTGCGAGATCGGTGAATGCGGGGCTTGTACGGTCCTACTGAACGGACAGGCAGTCAATTCCTGTACAGTGCTGGCTTTGCAGGCCCAAGGACAGAAGGTGGAAACCGTAGAAGGACTGAGCGAAGGTGGAGAACTCTCCAGTTTGCAACAGTCATTCGTAGAGGAACATGCTGTTCAGTGCGGATTCTGCACACCGGGTATGCTGATGAGCTCGACAGCACTGCTACGTGATAACAAGAATCCCAGCGAAGAGGACATCCGCCGGGCCATTTCAGGCAATCTCTGCCGTTGTACTGGCTACATGCCAATCATTAAAGCCATTAAGAAAGAGTCAGAAAGATAGACAGACCGGTTTCCCCCTGATATTGTGGGAAACCGGTATTTTTACGTTCAATCGGAACAAATACGAAAAAGGGTAAAATATGGGGGGAATCAGCTGCTTTTCGGCTAAAATCGGCAAAAATGGCTGAATTTTAATGTGAATAGCGGGTTTTTCTAAGGAGAACATTTGACATTCAAAGCAATTTTGGTAAAATCGTAATGATAGGAGTGTAGAGTGTGGAGAAAATTGTTTTCGATACGGTTGATTCCACCAATGCGGTTTGCAGAAGAGGGGTCAGACAAGGTGACATCCAGGAACGGTTGATCATCAGCAGCACACAGACGGAGGGTAAAGGAACCAGGGATCATCTCTGGGACTCGGAGCCTGGCGGGTTGTACTGCACTTGGTACATGGGCCCGGCCCAGGACATTGCGCAGGAAGTCTGGATCAGCGTCTTCGCGGCGCTGGGCGTACAGGACTATTTTGCGGCTCTTGGGATACCTACCAGTATCAAATGGCCCAATGACATTCTGCTTGACGGCAGGAAGGTGGGCGGGCTGCTGGCGGAGAGATTCGTTGAAAACGGCTTGAGCCATCTGATGTTGGGCATCGGTATCAATTTTCTGCAGGGCAAGGATGCTTTTGTTGGAAAAGAATACAGGGCTACATCGATCGCCCAAGCAACAGGTAGACGATTGGAGCCTCTGACGCAAGCGGAACCACTCCTAGCTTGCATTAGTGAAAGACGGATGCAATGCGAAGAAGACAAAACGACCGTAATTAGGTCTTTTTTAGAGCAAGCGACTATAGGAAAGGAGGAGGCGGAAAGCTTTTTGAGGAGGATGTATGAGACAAATTAATAGACTTACACGTGCGTCCATCGTGATTGCCCTGATGGCAGTCAGCGCACACCTGAAGATTCCCATAGGAGCAGTACCCATGACATTGCAGACTACGGTATGTATTGTAGGAGGACTTATCCTGGGAGCCAGATGGGGTGGATTGGCGATGGTGGCTTATATGGCACTGGGGCTGTTCGGCCTACCGGTATTTTCCGGTGGAGGCGGACCGGGTTATGTACTTTCCCCTACATTCGGCTATATTATTGGTTTTATTGCAGCGGCTATGGTCGCAGGTAAGATGGGCGAACGGATCAGTTCGGTGAAAAGCGGTATCTTGATTGTTGCAACGGCTTTATTTTTTATTTATACTTTTGGTGTTACCTATTTATTCCTTATTTTACGAGTTGTTCAAGAATACCCCATCGATCTGTACCAGGCGCTTAGCATGGGCGCTATTCCCTTTGTCGCGAAAGACTTTGTAACTGGCATGTTGGGCGTGTTGCTGTATTTCAAGCTGAAACGCAACGACATCCTGCCGGGTAAATAAACATAAGGAAAGGGATTACAATGAATATTAAAGAGATAAAGCAGCTGTTGGCTGCAATGGAGAACAGCAAAATGGACCGCTTGGAGATTAAGGAAAACGACTTCAAGCTGGTTCTCAGCAAGAACCGGGAAGTGGTGCATCAGGCGGCACCCGTTTACACCCCGGCACCCGCGGCCCCAGCCATGTCGCAAGTTATTACCGAAGCATCTAGTGAAAATGCAGTTCCTGCCGAAGCAGAGGCCTCACATTTGGTTTATGTGAAATCTCCCATCGTAGGAACGTTTTATGCTGCACCAGCACCCGGGGAACCCAATTTTATTCATGTTGGTGACCGTGTGAAGGCTGGAGACGTGGTCTGCATCATCGAAGCCATGAAGCTGATGAATGAGATCAAGGCGGACGTTGACGGCGTAGTGAGCACCATCTTGGTTGAAAACGAAGATGGGATTGAGCATGGCCAGAAAATCGTGGCCATCGACCCCAGGGTCTAATTATGTTCAAAAAAATACTAGTAGCAAACCGCGGGGAGATAGCCGTGCGCATCATTCGCTGTTGCCGCGAAATGGGCATCAAGACGGTAGCAGTCTACGCGGAGGAAGACCGCGATGCGTTGCATACCCAGCTGGCGGACGAGGTAGTCTGTGTCGGTAAGGGAGACGTGCGAAACAGCTATTTGAATATCCCCAACATCATCAGCGCGGCGCGCATCACTGGTGCCGAAGCTGTGCATCCGGGATATGGATTTCTTTCAGAGAACGCTAGCTTTGCCAGAACGCTGGAAGATTGCGGCATCGTGTTCATCGGTCCCAAAGCGGACATCATCGACCGGATGGGCGATAAGTCGAATGCCAGACAGGCTATGATGCAGGCCGGAGTACCCGTGGTACCTGGAAGCAAGGAAGAAATCGAATCTGTTGAAAAAGGCATTGAGATCGCAGAGGAAATCGGATTTCCCGTGCTGATCAAGGCTTCAAGTGGTGGCGGGGGACGAGGTATGCGTATCGCCAACGCTAAGGAAGAATTCAAGGACGCCTATCATGCCGCCAAGAGCGAAGCAGAAATCGCATTCGGCAACGGCGGTGTTTATGTTGAGAAATTCGTTAACAGACCCAGACACATTGAAGTGCAGATCCTGGCGGATGCCTACGGCAACGTCGTCCATCTGGGCGAACGGGACTGCTCGCTTCAGCGCAGGAACCAAAAGGTGCTCGAAGAAGCGCCGGCATCCTGTCTGAGCGATGAGCAGCGCGCTTCGCTGCACCATGAGGCCGTTAAAGCGGCGTCTTCGGTGGGATACCAGAATGCAGGCACCCTGGAGTTCATTTTCGATGGTGAGAAATTCTACTTTATTGAAATGAACACACGGGTACAAGTGGAGCACCCGGTATCTGAAATAGTTTCTTCTGTGGACATCATCGCCTGGCAGATTCGAATTGCTGCGGGCGAACGTCTGACTTTCACACAGGAGGATATCTGTATCAGGGGTCATGCCATCGAATGCCGTATCAACGCTGAAAATCCCAAACTGAACTTTATGCCATCGCCGGGAACCATTGAAACGCTCCATCTCCCGGGCGGGTACGGTGTGCGCCTGGATGGCGCCATCTACCAGGGCATTGTCATTCCCTCACGATTCGATTCCATGCTGGCCAAAGTGATTGTTCACGGCAACGACCGGCAGGAGGCCATCAAGCGTATGCAACGAGCCTTGGCGGAATTCATCATAGAGGGTATCGAGACCAACATCGAATTCCAATTGAAGTTGGTGACCAATCCGGACTTTATAGAGAACAAAATCCATACGGGCTGGATTGGGGAACAGAATTGGAGTGAATAGCCATGTTGAGAAAAAGTTTTCAAAAACAGTACTTTATCGTTGATGGGGACAAGGTGCAGCCGAAAGCTAAGAAGATGGAAGAAATTCCGGATTGCTGTATAAAATGCCCCGGTTGCGGGGAGACCTTCCTAGAGGAAGATGTTAAGAAGAATCTGATGGTCTGCAAGAAGTGCAATAAGCATATGTTCATCACCAGTGAACAGCGGTTGGAGGACCTGTTTGATGACGGGGAGTACCAGCTGTTATTTGCAGATATAAGTACTAAGAATCCCTTGGATTTTCCCGGTTACGAAGAAAAGGTCCAGGCTTACCAGAAGAAGAGTGGACTGAACGAGGCAGTCAGCATCGCCAGAGGAAACATCGACAGGATGGGTGCTCTGGTGGGTGTGATGGACAGCCGCTTCATGATGGGCTCCATGGGCAGCGTGGTTGGGGAGAAAATCACCCGGGCCGCCGAACTGGCCGTTGTTGAGCGATTGCCGCTCATCCTATTTACGGCATCAGGTGGTGCCAGGATGCAAGAAGGAATCATATCCTTGATGCAGATGGCTAAGACCAGTGCGGCGTTGGGTAGACTGGAATCGGAGAAGCTTCCCTTCTTCATCGTTTTGACCCACCCCACCACCGGCGGCGTGACCGCCAGTTTCGCCATGCTGGGCGATATCATCCTGTCGGAACCAGGCGCTTTGATTGGCTTTGCCGGACCCAGGGTTATCGAGCAAACCATTAAGCAAAAGCTGCCGGAAGGATTCCAATCCGCGGAATTCCAGCTGGAGAAGGGCTTTGTCGATGCTATCGTCGATAGGGCAGAAATGAAAAAAACGCTGGGCAGTCTTCTGCGTATGCATGGAGGTGAGCCGAATGAGCACATTGGATAAAGAAAAGCATATAGATGAACTGGAAAAACAGATTGCTTCCCTAGCCGTGTTTTCTGAGGAGCAGGGATTGGATCTCAGCCGTGAAATTCTCAAGTTACGTAAGAAGTTAGCGGCGCTCAGAACTCAGAACCTCAAATCCCTAGAGGCCTGGGACAAGGTTACACTAGCCAGGTTAAGGGGACGGCCGACTACACTGGAGTATATCGACTACATATTCGATGACTTTATTGAATTGCATGGCGACAGGGGATTCGGAGACGATTCTTCCATCGTGGGAGGTGTGGCCTTCCTGAATGGCAGAGCCGTCACCGTCATAGGCCAGCAGAAGGGCCGGGACACCCAAGAGAGCATCGCCAGGAATTTTGGAATGACCTTACCGGAGGGTTATAGAAAGGCCCTTCGATTGATGAAACAGGCTGAGAAGTTCAACCGGCCGGTCATCCTGTTCGTAGATACGCCGGGTGCCTTCTGTGGCATCGAGGCGGAAGAACGGGGTCAGGGCGAAGCCATAGCCCGTAACCTGATGGAGATGAGTCGATTGAAGACACCCATCATCAGCACCGTACTAGGCGAAGGTGGCAGTGGCGGCGCGTTGGGACTGGCTGTAGCCGACAAGGTGTTCATACTGGAAAATGCGACCTATTCCATTCTGTCCCCTGAAGGGTTCGCAACCATCCTTTGGAAGGATGCCGGACTTGCCAAGAAGGCGGCCAAGGTGATGAAAATCACAGCGGACGACCTGTTGGAACTGGGTGTGGTAGACGGAATCATCGCTGAACCGTTGGGTGGTGCCCACAAGGACCGAGAATCGGTATTCAAGAAGACAGCAGACCTGCTCAAGGACACCTTGACAGAGCTGTCAGAACTAGGAACAGAGGAACTGCTGGAAGCCAGGTACCAACGGTTCCGGGCCTTCGGAAGTTTCCATGAGGACATACAACATGAAGAACGCTAAAATCATAGGCGTCGGAAAAGCGCTGCCTGAATTGGTGGTCTCCAACAAGATGATGGAGGAAATCGTGGATACCAACGACAAATGGATCCGCGAGATGACCGGCATCGAGAACCGCCACGTCGTGACCACGGAAACGACAACCTCTCTTGCAACTGATGCAGCCAGAGAAGCACTTTTGGACGCCGGGTTACCGGCGGAAGAGGTGGACATGATCCTGGTGGCCACCATGACTCCGGACGATTTCATGCCCAGCACGGCTTGCAAGGTGCAACACGCTTTGGGTGCTGTGAACGCATCAGCCCTAGATGTATCGGCGGCTTGCAGCGGATTTGTCTACGCCATGTCTGTCGCTGATCAGTTCATTAAGACTGGTAAGATGCAGAACATCCTGGTAATCGGCGCCGAAGTTATAACGAAGACCATCGACTGGGAAGACCGCACGACTTGTGTGATTTTTGCTGACGGTGCCGGAGCGGTCGTACTAACGGCTTCGGACGAAGAAGGTATCGTGGCTACTGATCTAGGGGCCAAAGGCGAGCCGGGAGACATTTTACGGACGCCTGCGCTAAACAACAACAACCATTTCGCGCAGACTGAAGCGGAAAGAAGCGTCATGACCATGGATGGACAGACCGTGTTTCGTTTCTCCACCAAGATCTTCGGACAGAGCGTCAGGAAGGTGTTGGAAGGAACTGGTTATGGAATAGAGGACATCGACATATTCGTACCACACCAAGCCAATGTACGCATCATAGATTATGCGGCTTCTAGGCTGAAGGTGGATGTGGACAGGTTCTATGTGAACCTGAACAAGCGGGGGAATACCTCGGCCGCCACCATCCCCATAGCGCTGGCGGATATGAATGAAGAAGGATTACTAAAAAAAGGCATGTTGATTTGTTGCACCGGCTTCGGTGGCGGCCTGACTTGGGGCAGCGCCCTGATACGTATTTAAGGCAACCATCCCTGCGGGATAGTATAAACAAAAAATAAACCAAAAAGGAAGGCCTAAGCATGCTTAGGAGAGTGAGTATCATGATTGAAAAAGTAAAAGAGATTTTGGCTGAAGAACTGAGTTTGGAACTGGACGAGATCAACGATGACAGCGACATCCGTGAGGATTTGGGCGCCGATTCTTTGGACATGGTGCAGTTGGTTATGAGTTTGGAAGACGAATTTGATCTGGAAATCGAAAACGAAGAAATTCAAAGTGTTACAACTGTTAAGGGTATCGTGGAATTCATCAACAAGAAAAGAGGCTAGCATGATCTTTCAGCGTGGTAAAGAAGTCTTGGGGACGGAATTTCCCGTAATCCAGGGAGCGATGGCGTGGATCTCTGAATCTACGCTGGCCGCAGCCGTCAGTGAGGCCGGAGGACTAGGTGTCATCGCTGCCGGCAACGCACCGTTCTCCTGGGTGAAAGAGGAAATCAGCAAAGCCCGGGAAATGACCAAGAAACCTCTCTGCGTCAATGTGATGCTGTTAAGTCCCTACGCTGAAGAAGTTGCGCTCGGACTGGTGGAGGAAGATGTGGAATTCATCATCACCGGTGCAGGAAACCCTGGTAAGTACATGGCCGCTTGGAAGGGTGCTGGTAAGAAAGTCATGCCAGTTGTCCCCTCTACAGCATTGGCCATCCGTATGGAAAAATCGGGGGCTGATGCGCTGATTGCCGAAGGTACGGAAGCAGGCGGACACATCGGGGAAATCGCCACCATGGCACTGATTCCCCAGATTGTGGATGCAGTAAGCATTCCGGTATTTGCCGCCGGAGGCATCGGAGATGCCAGAGGTACGTTGGCAGCCTGGATGCTAGGCGCGGAAGGAATCCAGGTAGGAACCAGATTCCTGCTGGCTCATGAATGCCAAGTGCATCCAAAATACAAAGAGAAGATTAAAAAAGCCAAGGATATCGACACCATGGTGACCGGTCGTCCAACAGGACACCCGGTGCGTGTTCTCAAAAATGCACTGGCCCGGGAATTTATGAAAAAAGAACGGGCAGGAGCCAGCGTAGAGGAATTGGAAGAACTGGGTGCCGGGGCATTGAACCTGGCTGCCACCGAAGGCGACACCAAGAGAGGTTCCTTCATGTCCGGCCAGATTGCCGGTCTGCTTAGCGAAGAACAGAGCTGTAAAGAAATTATTCAGGACTTATACATAGGGGCCGTAGAATTATTTGCGGCCAAATGCAAGGAGGCCGACAATGGGTAAGACGGCACTTCTGTTTCCAGGCCAGGGGGCTCAGTTCGCCGGCATGGGAAAGGATTTTTACGACACTTATCCAGAGGCCAAAGCTGTTTTTGAGGAGGCTTCGGATTCACTGGGATACTCCATGGAGGACCTAGTCTTCGGTGGAGAACAGCTCGATCTGACAGAATTCACCCAACCGGCCATCCTGACTACCAGTACGGCCATCTACCAAGTGCTCAAGAACCGCGGACTTACGTTCGATGTGACCGCCGGATTGAGTCTGGGGGAGTACAGTGCTCTGGTGGCGGCCGGATGTCTAAACCTGCGTGAAGCACTTCCGTTGGTTAGAAAACGCGGACTCTTCATGCAACAGGCTGTCCCAGCGGGTATCGGCGGGATGTGTGCCGTAATTGGGTTGGAAAAAGAGGCCCTGAGCGAGCTGATTTCTGATGTGGGGGAAGGGGTCTGGATGGCCAACTTCAACTGCCCGGGTCAGATCGTGATTTCCGGTAAGAACGAAGCCGTAAAAGCCGTGTCTGAAAAGGCCAAGGAAGCCGGCGCCAAGATGTGTGTGGATCTGCCGCTCAGCGCGCCGTTCCATACCGAGCTCTTGCAACCGGCAGCGGATGCGCTGAAAGAGGAGCTTGACAAGATCGAGCTGAAAGCACCCTCGGTCCCGGTCATCTTCAATGTGACCGCAGACAGCGAGCAGGATCCTGCCAGCATCAAGGAACTTCTCAAAAGGCAGGTGATGAGCCCGGTCTTGTTCCAGGATTCCCTGAACAGGATGGCAGAGATGGGTGTGGACACCTTTGTGGAAATGGGTCCAGGATCCAGTCTCAAGGGCTTCATCAAGCGTAGTGTGAAAAAGGTGAAAATACTTACGGCCGATACGGTCGAGCATAGTAGGAAAGTAGAAGAGACATGGGAAAAATAGCATTCGTGACCGGAGGTTCCAGGGGCATCGGCAAAGCCATCGCTATATCACTGGCCAAGGAGGGATTCCGGGTAGCCATCAACTACCGCAGCAAAGAAAAAGAGGCGGTGGCGGTGAAACAGGAATTGGAATCTTTCGGGCAGGAGGCGTTGGCGCTACAGGGTAATGTGGCCGATTCGGCCGATGTAGCCCGCATGGTATCCGAGATTGAAGGGGCATGGGGTCCGGTCGATGTACTGGTCAACAATGCAGGCATCAACAAGGACAACATGTTCCTCAGAACCAAAGAGGAAGATGTGCGCAACATTCTGGATGTCAACCTGATGGGTGCGTTTTTTTGTGCTCAGGCGGTTGCCAAGAAGATGATCAAGAAACGTTGGGGACGGATTATCAACATTTCCTCGGTAGTCGGCCTGACAGGCAATGTGGGACAAATGGCCTACAGCGCATCCAAAGCGGCCATATTCGGGATGACCAAGACGCTGGCCAAAGAGCTTAGCGCGAGAAATATAACGGTCAATGCAATTGCACCCGGCTTCATCGAGACCGAGATGACTTCGGGACTGTCCGAATCGGTGCAGGAAGCCATCCTGGGCCAGATCCCATTGAAGCGTTTCGGCCAACCGGAAGAGGTAGGCGCCTTGGTTGCATATCTGGCCAATGAAGAAAGCGGCTACATCACGGGACAGACCATCGTGATCGATGGTGGCATGTCCCTTTAGAAAGGGTGACTTATGAAAGAACAAAGAAGAGTAGTAGTGACAGGACTCGGTGCGGTGACCCCCATCGGGCTGAACGCCGACTCATTCTGGCAGGGACTGACGGAGGGTCGTCTGGGCATCAAGAACATACAAGTGTTCGATACGACAGATTTTCCCATCAAGATTGCCGGAGAGATCCTGGACTACGACCCACTTAAAACCATCGATAAGAAAAACAGCAAACGCATGGACCGCATCTCCCAGTTCGCCATGACCGCAGCCATTGAGGCGTACGGCATGGCCGGTCTGGAAGAAGGTAATTATCAGCCGGACCGTGCGGGTGTGATGATTGGCAACGGTATCGGAGGTCTTCTGACCATCACCACCGAGCAGGTAAAGCTGATGAAAAAGGGACCGGCCCGCATATCTCCGTTTTTCGTGCCGGCAGCCATCGGCAACATGCCGGGCGGCAATGTTGCCATCGAGCTGAACCTCAAGGGCCCGAATATGACCTTGGTGACGGCTTGCGCCAGTGCTACCAATGCCATCGGCGAGGCTTTCCACAAGATCAAATTCGACCTGGCGGACATCATGTTTGCCGGTGGTACCGAAGCCAGCCTTTGCCCCTTGGGCATCGGAGGATTTGCCTCCATGAGCGCCCTGAGTGATTCTGACGATCCGGCTTACGCCTCAATCCCCTTCGACAAGAACCGTAGCGGTTTTGTGATGGGAGAGGGAGCAGCCATCCTGGTTTTGGAGGAAATGGAACACGCCAAGAAACGCGGCGCATTGATCCTGGGTGAAGTATGCGGCTACGGCAGCACCTGCGACGCATTCCATATCACCGCCCCGGAAACCAGCGGACGAGGCGCCACATTGGCCATGAACCAGGCTATCGAAGAAGGCGGCATCGAGAAGGAAGAAGTGGGCTATATCAACGCACACGGCACCAGCACGCCATTCAACGACGTCATCGAGACCCGTGCCATCAAGACTCTATTTGGGGAAGCGGCCAAGGACCTGCTGGTCAGCTCCACCAAGTCTATGACTGGACACTTGCTGGGTGCGGCCGGAGCGGTGGAAGCTCTGGCCTGTGTCAAGGCACTGGAGACCGGCATCATACCGCCAACCATCGGAACCAAAGAGCAGGATCCTGAGTGCGATTTGGATATCGTAGCCCATGAGGCCCGCAAGAAAGACATCAAGTATGCTTTGAGCAATTCGTTGGGTTTTGGTGGCCATAACAGCGTGCTGCTCTTTAAGAGGTGGGAAGCATGATGGACATTGTTGAAATCATGAACGTACTGCCCCACCGTCCCCCGTTTCTCCTGATCGATCGTGTAGAGGAGATGGAGGAAGGACGCAGTGCAACCGCCATCAAGAATGTAACCATGAATGAGCCATTCTTTGTGGGACATTTTCCGGGCAACCCGGTAATGCCGGGCGTACTCATTATCGAGGCGCTGGCCCAAACTGGAGCCGTAGCCATCTTGTCCATTCCCGAGAACAAGGGCAAGACTGCCTATTTTGGGGGAATCAAAAAAGCGCGTTTCCGCCGTAAGGTGGTACCAGGTGATACACTCAGACTGGTGGTAGAAATCGTCAGACTGAAAGGTCCGGTAGGTATCGGCAGCGCTGTTGCGTATGTCGGTGACGAAGTGGCCGCGGAAGCGGAATTAACATTTGCAGTAGACAAATAGACTCGAAAGAGTCTATTTTTTTGAAGGAATTTAGGCACTAGATGTGCAATTAGAAAGGAAAGAGCAATAGAAAGAAGGGAACGATATGGATAGAGAAAGATTGGCTGTGGCCAGAGGGGAGATACCTGCTGACCTAGTGTTTATAAATGGAAATATCTTGGATGTATACAATGGCCGTTGGATTGGTTCGCCTCTGGCGGTTCATCAGGGTGTTATTGTTGGGCTGGGAGAGTACACGGGTGTGAAGACGGTGGATCTTGAGGGGCGCTGGCTGGTGCCGGGGTTGATCGATGCACATATGCATGTGGAAAGCTCTATGCTGACGCCGGAACGCTTCGCAGAGCTGATCCTGCCCCGGGGCACGCTTACCGTGATGGCGGACCCTCATGAGATCGCCAATGTCTGCGGCATGGATGGTATCGAATATTTGCTTCAGAGCAACCAGTCCACGGATTTGGATATATTTGTTATGTTGCCTTCCTGTGTGCCGGCGACAGCGGTCGAAACGTCAGGGGCAGAGCTTACGGCGGAGGACTTATCTGCCAAGATGGACGATCCCCATGTACTGGGGTTGGGTGAGATGATGAACTATCCCGGCGTCATTCTGGGAGATGCCGAAGTGCATAAGAAACTGGAGCTGGCCAAAAGCTGTGGCAAAATCATTGACGGCCATATCGAACCGAGTGACCTCATGGGCTTGAACGCTTATGTCATGAGTGGTATCGAGGCCAACCATGAATGCACAACCCTGGAGCAGGCAAGGCTCAACATTCAGTCGGGGATGGCTCTGATGATCAGGGAAGGGACTGCAGCCAGGAACTTGGAATCATTACTTCCGGTAGTCGATAACTACAACCGAATGCGTTGCATGTTCTGCACGGACGACCGGCATCCTGACCACATCGAGGAACAGGGGCATATCGACTACCTGGTGCGCCGGGCTATCGAGCTGGGCACCGATCCTATCATGGCCATACGCATGGCTAGCCTGAATACAGCACTCTTTTTCGGACTGAAGGACCGGGGTGCCATCGCGCCGGGTAAGATGGCAGATCTGCTTGTGCTGGAGGATCCACAAAGCTTCGAAATCAAGGCTGTCTACAAGGAGGGCCGGTTGGTCGCCGAGGCAGGCAGCTATCTGGGCAACCGAGAACAGCGGGACATACCCGCAAAGTTGCGCAAGGGATTAAACTTTCCACCCATGGAAATGCATGATTTGGCGCTGAACCTGGGTGAACAGAATATGGCCATAGAACTGATTCCTGGTGAGATTGTGACCAGAAAGAAAATTGTATCCCGTGAGGAAGCTCAAACGCTGAAAAAAATCGCAGTCATCGAGCGCCACCACGGGACAGGCAACGTTGGACTGGGTCTAGTGGAGGGGTTCGGCTTTAAAGGGGCTGCCATCGCCTCGACTGTGGCCCACGATTCACACAATCTGATCGTAGTGGGCGATAACGATGAGGATATGCTGGTGGCCATAGAGGAGACCAGAAAACTGGGTGGAGGGTTAGTCCTGGCGGCGGGAGGCGAAGTGCGCGCCAAACTGGCACTCCCCGTGGCGGGCCTGCTTAGTGATAGACCTTATCCGGAGGTCAAACAATCACTCGAAGAGCTAAGGCGCGAGGTGCGAAAGGTGGGATACAATCAGGAATCGGATCCCTTCATGACGCTGGCATTTCTGGCTCTTCCGGTTATCCCTGAAATCAGGATCACAGACCGGGGGCTGTTCGATGTCACCATATTCGACTATATCAACAATAGACAGTAAAATTCCCGTCATTTTGTATTATACTTGGGGGAGCAAGCGAAAAGGAGACCATATACAGCAATGCATTACACAAAAAAACCGACAATGATTTGTCTACTGTCCATTATGATACTTTTGCAGTGCAGCTTTGCGGGCGCAGCTTTCGCCGAAGATTACCAGACCCATGCAGCCTACCCGGCCATCCAAGAAGGGGTGGACCAAGGATTGATCGACTTGGAAGAAGGAGATTTCCGGCCAGACCAAGATATCACCCGTAGGGAATGGGTGCAGCTACTGACCAGATATCTCGGCTACTACCAGCTTTCCTCCGAAGGTTTTGAGGATGTTACCACGGAAGATAGCTACTATGAGGATTTTCTGATTGCCAAAGAGGCGGGACTCGTCACAGGAGACGAGGAGAACCTAGTCTACCCAGAAGATAGCGTCAGCAGGGAAGAAGCACTCCATACGGTAGTACGGTCCCTGGTAGGCGAGGTGGCAGATGCGCCATTAATTCTCATTCAGGACGGGGAAGAAATCAATTCGGAGTATGAAGCCCAAGTGCGTTATGCGGTCTCTGCCGGGTGGTTCCCGCTGGACACGGATAATTACCTGGATCCAACAGAAGACCTAAACCGGGCGCAAGCGATAGAATTGCTGGATGCAGCTACTGGAACCAGGTTGTTGGAGCAAACCAGCTTCGGCAACGCACTGGATACTACGGTGGCCGAAGACAACATCTGTGTATACAGTCCCGAGACCTTGATCCAACGGACCGAAAGCACCCATGATATCTATGTGTTTCAGACTGCCGGGTCGACGCTCACCTTGAACAAGGTGCAGCTTGATGGCACGTTGGTGGTGTTGGGAGCAGGGGACCTGCGTATCGAGCTGAAGGATTCCCAGCTAGCCTTGGTAGAGACTCGCAATCCCTATGGAACGGTGGAAGTTGTGCGGGACAGCCGCTCAAGTATTGGGAATTTTATACAGGGAACACCACTTACCTTGGAAGTACAGGATGATAAGGTAGAAGAAAGTACATCCCGAACTCCGCCGACCGTACGTTGGTTGGCCATCGGCTTTGTCAGTTTTCTCCTGGGCATGGTGGTTTACCAGTCCAGAGACAGGACTCAGACTTTGTTCATATCTCAGGGTGTAGGCAAGTATGTGCACATCGAGCGGGTCCAGAACTGGAAGCAGGTAGGCATATTGAATCCCCAGCCTCAGATCGTGGATGTATCCGTACGAAATAGCAAGATCCGCATCGAAGGTCTGATGGAGGGACGGGCACACGTGGAACTATATCAGGTCAAGGGTGCAGCGGGAGAGAAACAGCTGGACGGTGTGGAGCACGTGCACATCAAGAAATCCCGAAAGGGGAGGGCCTTCCTCAATATTGTAGTGGTAAAAAGGAACGAAGAATAATTTGATGGAACATTTATTAGGATACACTCGTCTATAAGGCGGAGGTGGAAGTGATGAAGAGATTATGGATCGGACTATTGATAATTATACTACTAGTGAGCGGCTGTAGCGCGGGTGCGGAGAATTTTTCCCAGGACTATGCCATGGAGGAAGCGGCCAGTGAACCTGCCATGGAAGCCCCAATGGCAGACCGCGGGGATTACGGAACGTATGAGGCGGAGGACGGTGGAGAGCTGGACCTCTCTGATCAGAAACTGATCATGCAAGGAAACATGCGTATCACTGTAACGGACTCCCTTGAGTCGGCTCAGAAAATCGAGGACCGGGTTAAGGACTTGGGCGGTTATGTGGCCGGATCGAACACGTATTCCCACAACTATGACGGACAGGAATACTATTCCATCGACATGGACATCCGGATCCCGGGAGAATATTTCGAACTGCTAATGACTGAGATCGAGGATCTGGGCAAGTTAGATCATAAAAATGATAGTGTTCAGGATGTAACTCAGCAGTACATCGACCTGGAAGCCAGGATCAACAACCTGAAGAGTGAGGAAACTCGTTTCGTGGCCATCTTCGACAAAGCAGAAACCGTGGAAGATATGCTGGCTGTAGAACGGGAAATCGCGCGCCTTAGGGGTGACATTGAATCCATGGAAGGACAGTTCCGCTACCTGAATAACCGGGTCAGCTATGCCAGCCTTCAGGTCAGCATCGATGAGGAGCGCATCAAGACGGCCGAGTTCGAAGGATTGAGTTTGGATCAGGTCCTCAAGAAAATGGGAGCATCCTTCTCAAGAGGCGTTTACGGTTTCTTCGTATTCGTAGGGGATCTATTCGTGCAGTTGGCCTACATGCTGCCCTTCCTGATTTTTATGGCCTTGGTGGCCTTTCTGATCTACTTACCGGTCAAGCGCTGGCGCAGGAAGAAGGGTGATAAGAGCTTCAAAGGTAAGAATGAGAGCAGGAGTTCAGACAAAAACGAGCAGGCATAATTTACCAAATTGTGTTACACTGATAAAAACAAGTTATCAGGAGGGCAATTATGTCAAATAGGAATAATAATATGTTTGGCGGCATTCTACTAATATTGGCCGGCTTGATTTTCTTATCAAGCAACTTCAACATCATACCGTGGAATATCTGGCGTGATCTTTGGAAGTTTTGGCCTGTAATTCTCATCTTGTTGGGACTCAAGCAGATACTGGATAAATAAGCGAAACGAAAGAGCCTGTAAAAGGGCTCTTTTTTGGCAGGAAAACCATAAAATGCCGGTTGACCTGACGCTGGCTACCCACTATATTGGTAGGGAAAGGATGGCACGGACGATGAAAGAAAAGTTACGACAGCTGCCCAAGGTAGACGCGGTGATGCTAACCCCTGAGGTGGCAGGCTGGATAGAAATCTATGGCAGGAAGATGGTCTCAGCTGCGGTTCGGGAGTCGATTGACAGCCTGCGCCAGGACATTCTGAGAGGTACGGAGACCGGGAATCTGGAGCAGGAAATCAGGGAAAAAGCCAAGGGCATTCTGGAGAAGACCAGGGAGATGAACTTCCGAAGGATCATCAACGCCACCGGCATTGTACTGCATACCAACATGGGGCGAGCGGTCCTGTCCGAGAAGGCAGCTCAAGCTGTGCAACAGGCGGCCAGATACTATAATAACCTGGAACTGAACCTCAATTCGGGCAAACGTGGCTCGCGTTATGACCATGTGCTGGAGCTCATAAAGGATATTACTGGCTGTGAAGATGCGCTAGTAGTGAACAACAATGCAGCTGCAGTGCTTTTGGTCCTAGACACACTGGCAAAAGGCGGACAGACGCTATTGTCCCGGGGGGAGATGGTGGAGATTGGGGGATCGTTCCGAGTCCCTGAGGTCATGAAGCTGGGTGGCACCGAGCTTGTGGAAATTGGGACTACCAATAAGACGCATCTCTATGACTATGAGCAGGCCATCAACGATAAGACGAAAGTGATACTGAAGGTTCATACATCGAACTATAAAATAACAGGCTTCTCCAAATCCGTGGAGCGGGCCGACTTGATGCAGCTGGCTAAAGAACATGATCTGGTGGCCTATGAGGATTTAGGTAGCGGGTTCCTGGCGGACCTTCAGGATGAAGGCATTACGGACGAGCCCCGGGTCCAGGACGTGGTCGCATCCGGCATGGACGTGATCAGCTTCAGCGGGGACAAACTGCTGGGCGGACCTCAGGCCGGTATCATCGTGGGCAAGAAGCGCTATGTGGAAAGAATGAAGAAAAACCAGCTCACCCGGGCTTTGCGCATCGACAAGATGACCATCGCCGCGTTGGAGGCCACTTTGCGGGAATACTTGGACCCGGACCGTGTGAAACGGGAGAATCCTACGCTGGATATGCTGACCCAATCGCAGGAGGGACTGAAGAAGCGGGCTGAATTGCTCTGCCTGAAACTGGAAGAGGCGTTCGACCAACGATTCACAATCCAGGAGGATACCTCCCAAGCCGGCGGCGGATCGCTTCCCGGTGTAACCTTACCAACCTGGGTGGTGCGCTTGTCATTGCCTGACGTAGACGAGGAACGGCTGACGGTCCAGCTCAGGGAGCAAAGACCGGCCGTGATGGCCAGGAAGAACAAGAATGAACTGGTGCTCGATGTACGCACCATCGGCGACGAGGAGTTGGACGAGCTGGTGCAGGCTATTCGGAGCGCCTATAAGATAGAAATAGGGGAAAACGAATGAACTATGTGATCGTGGGGACGGCAGGACACGTCGATCATGGAAAAACCGAGCTGACCAAGGCCTTGACCGGTGTGGATTCGGACCGGTTGAAAGAGGAAAAGGAAAGAGGGATCTCCATCAAGCTGGGGTTCGCCCCTTTCACTCTGGACAATGGACAGAAAGTGGGATTGGTGGACGTTCCGGGCCATGAGAAATTCATCAAACAGATGCTGGCTGGGGCAGCAGGCATGGACTTGGTACTACTGGTGATTGCAGCGGACGAAGGCCTGATGCCTCAGACCAAAGAGCATATCGATATCCTGCAACTGCTGGGTGTGGAAAGAGCCATCGTGGTCATCAGTAAGAAGGACCTAGTAGAGGATGACTGGTTGGAGCTGGTCCAGGAAGACATCAGGGATTATCTGGCGGACACCTGCTACAAGGATGCACCGGCAATAGCAGTTTCCGCCCAGACCGGGAAAAATATCGGGGAGTTGAAGACGTTGCTTCAACAGGAAATCGAGAAGCTCACCCAGAAATCTGCTTCTGGTAAACCCAAGCTGCCCATAGACCGAGTGTTCAGCATCAAGGGATTCGGAACCGTGGTTACCGGTACCTTGTGGAGTGGCCGGATCGAGTTGGGTGACCAGCTGATGATCATGCCCAAAGGGCTCAAAGTCAGGGCCAGGAACATTCAGGTGCACGGTGAAAACCAGACCTGTGCCTATGCAGGGCAACGTGTGGCCATCAATGTGACCGACGTGGAAGTGAAAGAAATAGAACATGGCAGCATCCTGGTGGCGGAAGGCATGCTAGAGCCCAGTTACCGGCTGGATATGCAGATGTCACTTCTAAAGGATCAGAAGGAAACGGAGAACCGGACCCGTGTGCATGTCCATGTG
The DNA here is from genome assembly GCA_030625965.1 of Clostridia bacterium. Taxonomy (GTDB): domain Bacteria; phylum Bacillota; class TC1; order TC1; family UBA5767; genus UBA5767. The sequence goes on along the minus strand of DAOUPV010000002.1, from coordinate 1,147 downwards.
GGAACAGCGGAAGTATTGGCCAGGATCTATCTATTGGATAGGGAGACCCTGAAACCCGGAGAAACGGCTTTGGTACAACTGCAGTGTGAGGAACCGGTGGTGGCAAGCCGTAAGGACCGGGTAGTACTGCGTACCTACTCGCCTATGGTGACCATGGGGGGCGGGGAAGTTATAGACCCCAATCCACCCAAGCATAAGAGGTTCCGCGAAGAAGTGATCGAGAGTCTAAATTTGAAATTAGAGGGCTCTCCAGAAGAGATACTCCTACAGTTTCTGGACCAGAATGGTGCCTGTCGCCAGAAGGAACTGGAAGACGGTGTCAATATGCATAAGGAAGAATTGCAGGAGCTGCTCACAGTCTTGCGCTCGGAGGGTCAAATTGTTGAGCTGGCAGACCAATATATTTCTGAAGGGGAAAAGCGCATCAGGGCGACCAAGTTGCGGGAACTTATGGAAACGTACCAGGAAGAGTACCCACTAAGAGCGGGAATCAGCAAGGAAGAGGCCAGATCCAGGCTTTTCGATGGATACAGCGCCAAAGCTTACAATGCCCTGCTGGGATTGTTGGCTGAAGAAGACGAACTGACAGTGGAAGAGAATTATCTTCATACCACTTCTTTTACACCCCAGCCGGACCAGGAGGAGCAGCGGGAGATCGACCGGATGAGAGAAGCCTTCAAAGAGGGGGGATTCCTGCCACCGGACCCAACGGAGATGATCCGGGGAAAACGGGAGCAGGAATGCTATCTTTATCTCTTAGGACAGAAAGAGCTGGTCAAGGTGACGGAGGAGATCGTCTTTTCGGCAAAGGCCTACGAGCAGGCGGTGGGCCGCATCACGGAGTTCTTGAAGGAGCATAAGTCGCTTACGCTGGCAGATGCCAGAGATCTGTTGCAGAGCTCAAGAAAATATGTACTGCCGCTCCTGGAGCACCTGGATGAAAAAAAGGTGACCAGAAGAATCGAGGACAAAAGAGTGCTCGTGGGGAGATGACCCACGAGCTTTGTTGTTTGCGAGGCATGTTGCCGAGCTAGTGGTCTTGAAAGAAGGACCTGTCACCCAGGCTATGGGAAGACAAGCTGTAGGCAAGGGCGTCTTCGGTGACGAAGGGGTCTGAAGGAAGCTGATGGCGGTTGTTGGAGCGGAA
>DAOUPV010000104.1 GCA_030625965.1 Clostridia bacterium | reverse complement strand
ATTCCAAGTACAAGAACTACAAGATTTCTGAAGATAATCTGCAAGCTATGATCAATGGCGGTGAAGATTTCTATCTGCTGTCCATCCGTCAGCAGGCTGACTATGATGCAAGTCATATTGCAGGCGCTGAGCTTCTATCTTGGGGCAGCGACATGGCAGCCGGATTTGCTGATCTGCCCATGGATAAACCCATTGTGGTATATTGCTACTCAGGTCAGACTGCAGGTCAGACTGTAGCAGCTTTGAGATTGCTCGGGTATGACGCAGTATCTCTGAATGGTGGTATGGGCGTAGGTGCTAATGCACCGCACGGTTGGACCAACCATGGCAAACCGACCACTGCTCTTGACGCAGCCATCGTGAGCTATTTCGAGAACATGCCGGAGCATATCTACAAGATTGGCCAGCAGGACTTTATTGACATGGTTGCAGCTGGCGACGATATGACCATCTTGGACATCAGACAGGCAGCTGACTATGAAGCCGGCCACGTTATGGGTGCTGTGAATGCACCGTGGGGCAGCGCGATAAGTGAAGTTCTATCAAAACTGCCAGCTGACAAGCCTTTGTTCGTATACTGCTACTCCGGCCAGACTGCCGGTCAGGCAGTACATACCTTGAACCTTGCCGGTTTTGACGCCAGAAGCGTAAACCTGGGCTATGTTTTCGGTATCTCTAAGGTTGAAGGTTATGAAGCTTATGTTGATACTGTGGCTGTAGAAGTGACTGAAGATGTAACTGAGATCAGCAGTGAAGTACAAGCTGCTCTTGACTTCTACTACGCTGGATTGGCTGATGTAGCTGATAGCCAGTACAAGAACTACAAAATTTCAGAAGACAATCTGGAAGCCATGATTAATGGCGACGAAGATTTCTATCTGCTTTCCATCCGTCAGCAGGATGCCTTTGACGAAGGTCACATTGAAGGCGCTGAGCTTCTGCCTTGGGGCAGCGACATGGCAGCCGGATTCGGCGACCTGCCCATGGACAAACCTGTCGTAGTCTACTGCTACTCCGGTCAGACCGCAGGTCAGGCTACAGCAGCTCTCAGACTCATGGGATATGATGCTGTTTCCTTGAACGGTGGATTTGGCGTCGATGCCAACGCACCGCACGGCTGGACCAACCACGATAAACCAGTAGTACAGTAACAGCAAGGTAACAAATTAGCCACATAAAAAAGCGACCGGGTTTCCGGTCGCTTTTATTTTGCAACAATATTATCGCCTACTTGCTGGGTGTCGGATTCTCTTCCTGAGATCCGGAAAGGATTTCAGGCAACGGTTCGCCTTTATCCTGCGGATACATCATACCGGCGGAGATAATCATCCTTAGACCTTGCTCGACGGTGATGTTCATATGGTGCAGCTCTTCTTCCGGAATTAAAAGGTAGAAACCGGAGGTAGGATTGGGCGTAGTTGGGATGAAGACGTTAATCAGATCCCGACCGGCAGCTTGCTGCGGTGCTCCCTTTTTACGGCTGGTGACGAAGGCCAAGGAATAGATGTCCTTCCTAGGGTACTCGATCATGACCACTTCCTTGAAAGATTCACTCTGATCTCCTACAAAGCTGTCGGTCAGCTGCTTGATGGGTCCGTAGACCTTAGAGACTATGGGAACCTTAAGCAGAATGTTGTGCAGAAAGTTTTTCAGGGCGTTGCCGGCGATCTTATGGGTGAAAAACCCAAAGATGAACACAACTACTATGGTCAGCAGAAAGCCTAAGCCCGGTATATAGAAGTCGAAAAAAGTCGCAATAAATGTTGCTGAAATGCCATCTACAAACTGGAATAGCTGATATATGATGTATAATGAAATGGTGATTGGCAGTAGTGCGACTACGCCTGTCAGGAATATTTTTTTCATACGTGCCTCCTTAGTCAAACATTAAAAGTATGACAAAGAAGCTGGATAAAGTCAATAGGAAGGAAGTGGTTTGGTGAAAGTAAGTGTTGTGTTCTATTCCCATTCCGGAATCACCAAGCGAGTTTCTGAGGCGATAGCGGAAGAATTATCGGCTATAACGGACTGGAAGGTGGAACGATTAGAGTTAAAACCTGTGAATGAGGTAGGACAGGGATTCGGGAAGTACGTCTGGGGTGGTAGGCAGGTATTCATGAAGAAGAAACCGGAACTGAAACCATATCGCTTTGATGACGGAGCGGATCTAGTAATTCTGGGAACCCCAGTCTGGGCATTCAGCATTTCACCACCGATCAGGAGCTTTCTGAAGGAGCACAAGCTTGAGGGTAAGCAGGTGTTCTGCTTCTACACCTGTCAGGGAGGACCGGGAAAGGTGGCGAAACAGTTTCGTGAAGGAATAAAGGGTAGTGGCAATAAGGTCGAGATCAAGGGATTTGACCAAAACCAACTCAGTATTGAAGCATTTGAGGCGGAAGCAAGACGATGGACCCAGTCCATTGTGGAAAGGATTGAATCATGATTATAACGACAACACCTGGTATCGAAGGTAAGAATATCAAGGAATATAAAGGCATCGTATTCGGGGAAGTGGTCTCCGGTGTGGATTTTGTCAAGGATTTCGCAGCCGGACTGAGTAACTTCTTCGGTGGCAGATCTGGTTCCTATGAAGGAGAACTGATCAAGGCCAGAGAGGATGCCTTAGGTGAAATGGAGAAGCGAGCCAGGGGTTTGGGAGCCACAGCTGTGGTCGGTGTCGACATCGATTATGAGGTATTGGGACAGAACGGAAACATGCTGATGGTTACCGCTTCAGGAACGGCGGTCATCACCGACTAGGATTTTCGAAAGGATAGTGCGATGAGCCCGGTTCATCATCTGAATTGTAAGAGTGCTCTCAACAAATTGAAGCGAAGCGAACCGTACGGTTGGGATCTGAATCCCTACCGGGGGTGCCAGCAAGGTTGCGTCTATTGCTATGCGCGCTATTCACATCAATATCTGGGGCAGACTGATTTCGTGCGGGATATCTATGTCAAGGACGGCATAGGTGAGGTTCTGGAGCGGGAACTCTCATCTCCTAAATGGCAGGGGCAGATCATAAACATCGGTGGAGTGACCGATGCCTACCAGCCTCTCGAGAAGAAGATGGAGCTGATGCCGGAGATTCTGAGAATCTGCCTGAAGTATGAGAATCCCATCATTATTTCTACCAAGTCTTCGCTTATCCTGCGGGATCTGCACCTATTGGCCGCCTTGGCGGAGAAGACTTATGTCAATGTGGCGGTATCCGTTACCACTCAGGACGAGGGACTTAGAAAAGTATTGGAACCTAGCGCTTCTCCGGTGGATGAGCGCCTTGAAGTATTGAGTGCGTTCAGGGATACGCGTTGTTCACGGGGCCTGCATCTGATGCCAATCCTGCCTTATCTGACGGACAGTACGGAAAACCTAGAAGGGATATTCTCAGCCGCCAGGGAGACCCATGTGGATTATGCCCTCTGCGGTACCCTATACTTGAGAGGCCAGACCAAGGAACATTTCCTAGCCTGGCTGAAAGGGTACATGCCATCACATTTTGCAGACTACCTGCGTCTCTATTACCATGGATCGCTGGATAAAGGGTATAAAGAACTGTACAGACGGGTCGAGCACTTGCACGAAACCTATGGCGTGGGCAGTGATTAGGCAAGTGTGATGCGCGAGCGCTTGTCAGGTGGTAGCTGAAGTGGGGACTATGATGAATAGGCTGATATTTCTCTATGTCGCCGGTCATTGGGTCTGTACAAGAACGCTCATATCCAGTAGGATGAAGCGAACGAGAATTGAAGTAAATTGAAAAGGGGAATATCATGATAGAATTAGGGAATATAAACCTGCTGGATGTGAAATCCATAGAGGAAGAGGCAATTATATTAGCAGACAAGGAGAGTGGGGACGAAGTAGAACTGAACCTGCTGGTTAAAGAAAATAAAGAGGGTGTTCAGGGTCTTTCGGTCGAGGCCTTTGTAGACCGCGATTTGGAGGGCAAGCTTCAAGCTAGCCTGAAGAGACCGGACATTGTGATGGGTGAGATCAAACACTGCAGGGTGGTGGATATCACCGATTTGGGCGCTTTCCTGGAGTGGGGACTTAGCCATGATCTCTTCCTGCCGCACAAGAATCACAGAGACGAAATCAGCATGGGAGATAAACCGTTGGTGATGCTGACGGTGAATCCCAAAGGCAGGATTTCCGCCACTATGGAGATTTACAAGCAGATGGAAATCGGAGCCCCCTACCAGAAGGGCGAGCTGGCCACGGGTACGGTTTATAGCTACAGTGAGGAACTGGATGCCTATTTCATTGCTGTAGATAACAAGTATCACGGCATGATACCCAAAAATGAGACCATTGGTAAGGATATGATACTGGGTGAGGAAATGACCGTTCGCATCAAAAGGGTACGTGTGGATGGAAAGCTGGACTGCACACCCAGGAAGAAAGCCTACCAAGAGATGGACGATGACACTCGAAAAATTCTGGCCCTGTTGGAAGAACGCGGTGGCCGGATCGGTCTGCATGACAAGAGCAAACCTGAACAGATAAAGGCGGCGCTGAATATGAGCAAGGCTTCCTTCAAAAGAGCGGTCGGCAGGCTGTACAAGCAGGGCCTGATCAAATTGGAGAAAGACGGCATCAGCAAGTCCGGTAAATAGCATCATGAGTGTGGAGAATCAGAAGGAACTGATCAAACGTCTTCAAGCATTGGAAGAATTGTACTGGCGGAATCCAAACCGGGTGGGTGCTGAAGAATGCCTAAATACCATCGGTTACGACTTGAAGGATATGGAAGATGCCAGTATGCGTTTGCAGCGGTTCGCTCCGTATTTACAGGAGGTGTTTCCGGAAACCAAGGAACGCGGAGGGCTGATTGAGTCGCCGCTTCGATTGCTCAACCAGCAAGAATTGGTAAAGGAAGGGATCTTCAATCTGAAACAAGGTCATTTCTATCTAAAGATGGATTCCCATCTGCCTATCTCTGGTTCTATCAAGGCCAGGGGTGGCATCTATGAGGTGCTGTGTCAGGCGGAGAAGGTGGCAGTCGAACATGGCTTCCAAACGGATGAAAACTATCGCGTTCTAGCCAACGAAGACTACAGAGAAATCTTCTCTGGTTATCGCATCAGTGTGGGTTCCACGGGCAACCTGGGTCTAAGCATCGGCATCATGGGCGCGGCACTGGGTTTCCAGGTCGAGGTCCACATGTCCCAGGACGCCAAAGAGTGGAAGAAACAAGAACTGAGAAGGCGTGGCGTGTCGGTTATTGAATACGCGGGGGATTACAGTCTGGCTGTAAGCCAGGCCAGGGAGATCGCCATCCAGGATCCTAAGAACCATTTCGTGGATGATGAGAATTCCAGGACTCTGTTTCTGGGATACAGCGTGGCAGCACTTCGTCTGAAGGAACAGTTGGAGGAGATGGCTGTTATGGTGGATGATGACCACCCATTGCATGTATATTTACCCTGTGGGGTAGGTGGGGGTCCCGGCGGAATTGCGTTCGGGCTGAAACTCCTCTACGGGAACTCAGTTCACTGCTATTTTGCCGAACCGGTCCAGGCACCTTGCATGCTCTTGGGTATGGCAACAGGGTTGCATGAAGAGATTTCGGTGCAGGACATCGGACTCACGGGCATAACCATTGCGGATGGGTTGGCGGTGGGCAGGTCCTCCGGATTTATAAGCCGAGCCATGGATGGACTGCTGGATGGTTGCTATACGGTTAAGGATGAGACCTTACTCCGACTTTTGTATCAGCTGCACCAGACGGACAACATTGATCTTGAGCCATCCGCGCTGGCCGGTCTGTACGGCCCGACAATGAACTCGGATGGCAATGGCACTCATATCGCCTGGGCGACTGGGGGAGGTATGGTGCCGGAAGAAATCATGAAAGACTACATCCAGGAAGGGAAATACCTGGTGAAATAGAATTTGCATGCTTAACGTGAAAAGGATCCTCCGTGTGGAGGATCCTTTTTATATGGTT
>DAOUPV010000066.1 GCA_030625965.1 Clostridia bacterium | reverse complement strand
AAGGGGAAAAGTGCCCTGATGATATTCGATAGACATGCAAATCTGAAATACAAGTTTGGGAATAGACACTTCTGGTCACAAGGATACTACGTGACTACGGTAGGACTAAACGAGGCGACAATCAAGAAATATATCCAGGAGCAGGAGAAGCAGGATATCCTGTGGATAAATTGAGCGTGAAGGAGTATAAGGATCCGTTTAAGAAGTAAGGACCGAACATTGCCCCTTGAGGGGCGGCAACAGTGACAAATGCAAAGTGGCTTGAACGAAGTGAAAGCCAGCGTCTTTAGGCGCTGGCCAGTAGCATCCCCTTATAGGGGTTGTGCAAACCACCCGTTTTACGGGTGGTCATGATTGCCGTTTAACGTATTAACCTTCGAAGTTCTTACGAACTGCTTTTCCACTCTCGTTAACAATGGTCTGGGTGATCTTGGCGACTTTTTTCTCTTCGCCAATCTTCTTGCATTCCACAGTTTGGAAAATCTTGCCGGTGATGTCGCCTTGCTTGGCAGCGTCACGCAGGATCTTCATTATAGAGTAGGTGTACTCCGGCGCTTTCATGACCATCATGTTGGCGCCATCTTTCAGAACGACTTGAGTCAGCATTGCTTCCCAGTCGACATCCTTCAGGTCGCCGATGATGTAGTAGTCAGCATCGGTCTCGAAATCTGACTCAGGCTTACGCACTTGCTTGAAGCTGGTGGTTGCTTTGTCGATGGACATCAACAGGCTACCGAAAAGCTGGGTCAGGCCATGGCCTCTGTGGCCGGAAATGATGATGGTTTCTTTACGGGCTACTGCATCTTCTAAATATTGAGCTTGTGACTCAGTGATAAAGCCTTGTTCTACAAGACCTTCAAGTTTTTTGCTACGCATCGCGTACCTCCATATTGGAAATTTTCTGATTCATTATAACATCTTCCTAGAGGGGTGGAAACCCTTTAGTGAAAAAATTCGCATGAAAAATTAAGGAATTTTTTTGTTCCTATGTAAAAAATGTTGTGTCTTTTACATTTGATGTATATAATAAACTACACAGGGAGAATATTATATAAGGGGGGAATAATTATGGCACCGAACGATCGCGTTAGAACAGCCAGAAAACAGAAAGGCTATTCTCAGGTCGCATTGGCCGACAAGGCTAGCGTAACCCGGCAGACCATCGGACTGATTGAAGCTGGTAAGTACAATCCTAGTTTGAAGCTTTGCTTGAGAATCTGCTATGCGTTGGATAAGACGCTGGATGAGCTTTTCTGGTACGACGAAGGAAAATTTGACAGATAACAAATAAAGGGACCGGATATCCGGTCCCTTTATTTTAGGTGAGTGATTGAGTTTGAAGCAATAAGTCAAGCTTATTGCATGATTTCCAATAGATCTTCTTCCAATTTGATGTAGTCAATCTTGGGTATATGGCTGATGGTTTCCTTGATGAGTCCCAAGACTTCAGGCATTTTTCCCTTTTTCTTGATGCGCACCAGGTGTGCGAACACAATGTTCTTGATATAGCTGTCGGAGATCTTGATGTTCATGTAGGATTCCGATTGCTTCCTGGCTTGAATATACGCTTCTTTGATCTGCGGATTCTTTTCGCAGATTTCTTTTTGCATATAGGCGTTCATCAAATAGAAGGTGGCCGTGGTATCTTCCAGGTAGCTTTTGATGTTCATGTAAAAGCTATAGCCCATCTTTTTCTCAATACGTAAGAATTCACTCATGGCATTGCTGATGGCGCTTTCTGTAGACATAACCAAGTAGGAGGGGATATTGTCTCCTTCACAACGCTGGTAAAAGTATTCCTTGATCTTCAATAAGAACATCCAGGCTTCATTCCTGCGTTCGGCACGCTGTAATAATTTGGGGATCTGCAGTAGTTGTTCGATCTCCGTGTCGTTGTTGATCAGCATCTTCTCTTTTGCCTTACGGATGAGTGTTAATGCTTTTTCCCGTTTGCTGGTTTGCAGCAAGCGGTCGGCTTCGATCAGCATGTTTTCGGCCGTCATGGCTTTTAAGTACTCGAAACCTTCTCTGGTGTTGAGCAGTTCTGCCAGTTTATTTTGTTTTTTTGAGGGAAATGAAAAAACCGCCATGAGACCTCCTTTTAAATGTTTAGCAGTAGGATCGTAGAATCCAGTTTACTCATCTGTTCCAAGTTTGTAGCAAAACCGTGAAGAGAGAACAGGCAATAGGTGTTTTCCGCGCCGGCCAATTTAAGCAAGGCGACGCGGTCACGCAAGTTCTGTAGGTCACTTAAGTCTGCTCCGGAAGCATCAGTCACTAGTTCCACGGCCATGATGTTACGCATGCTGTCGCACGCAAGTAAGTCAAACGAGGTGCTCTTGTCCCAGTAAGGTCCTATTTTGTCAATATCCATCGGCAGGCTCCGGTCGCTATGCATCCGTAAGAGTGTCTCCTTGACCGCAGGAATCAGACTGCCTTTAAGAAAATGGGACAAGTTGGGTTCGATCATTTCTTTATACAACCGGTCATACTCGCCTTCTTCCAACCAGGAATAGTGGGGGTACATGAACCGGAAATAAAAGCGAAAATAGTTGTTGCTGATTAGATATCTGCCGTTGTGGGCATTTTTTTGAGGTTCGAAAGCCAGCGGCTGCTGCCGTTCAACCACTTTATACGTCTGAAGATTTTTCAAGTAGACATTGATCTTGGTTCGGTCCAGTCCGGTCTGTTTGCTGATTTCACCGATACGGTCCGAGCCAGAGGCCAAAGCTTCCAAAATGGTATAGTAGGTGGAAGGTTCTCTAAGATCCTGCTTCATCAAGTAATCCACCTCGTTGTTGAGGGCGCTGCCCTTGTTGAGCAGGTGGTCCTTGATGTTCTGTTCTGTGGTCTTAAGAGATGAGAACTGTTGCAGATAGCGTGGTACGCCGCCCAGGATGCCGTAGGATTCTTTGGCCCACGTATTGTTCTGGCCCAGCAGTGAAAGGGAGGCGGAGTAGCTCAGCTCGTTTAGTACGTAGCTGCCCGCGGTCCGTCCGAACAGCGGCTTGTCTCCTGCCAGAATTTCATTTTCCATATAAGTCATCGCCGATCCGGTCAAAACGATCATTACATTGCTCTGCTCGTTTTTCTCATCCCAGACATTCTGTAGGATGGAGGGGATGGACGCATTGTTCTGTACCATATAAGGGAATTCGTCGATGATAACTACAGATTTGCCGAACTTTTGGTCCAACAGGAAGGTGAAAGCAGTCTCCCAGTCCTCGAAGTTCTTGATATAGTCTTTGAGGGGAGAATCTTCTAGGACCTTTTTTGAGAACAAACGAATCTGTTCACCGTCGGTCGTTTCGCGGCACACATAAAAGGCATGGCTCTTATCCTTGCAGAACTGCTTAAGCAATTCTGTTTTGCCGGTACGGCGTTTGCCATAAAGAGCCAGCAAGCTAGAACCTTCCTTCTGGAAGTTCTGCTCTAAAAACCGCATTTCCTGTTCTCTTCCGTATAACATGGTCATCACCAAGATTCTTCCTAAATTTTCTTTAGTATAATATAGAATTATATAAGGAAAGATTATATAATGGTAATAGATATAATCAACGTTATACAAATTATACCACTCGATTAGTTTTTTGCAAACATGCGATTGCAAAATAGTTTTTAGGAGGGACGAAGAAATGCCGAAATTTTGTGAGCACTGCGGGGGTGTCGTCAGGGATGATGCCGAATACTGTCCCAACTGCGGTTATGAAATGGAAGAGACAGACGATCCGAATGAAGTGAAACAGCAGCCAGAAGCCAGCTTCACACCAAAGAAATTGCTTCATTGGATGAAAAGCGATGATGAATATATAGAAGAGACTGACGGAGATGAATCGGATGAGGCCAAGGGAGACGGCCGCGGAACCTTGGATGACCTGCGACAGAGATATGGACAGGCTGAGCAGCAGGATCACTACCAAGAGAATTCTGAGGCGGAGGACTTCATTGATGGCGATGAGGATGAAGACCCGGATGAATACGAGGAATTTGAGGAGTACGAAGAACAATCTGAGGAACCGTCCAAGGGAAAAGGCTTGTTAGCCTTGTTCAAAGGAGCGTTTGGCAAGGACGATGTCTACGGTGACGAGGAAGAAGACGAGGATGAGTACGAGAGTCAGGAAGAAGATGATGAGTCCTGGATGGAAGAAGACGAAGAGGATTATGAAGAGTCTTACGGAATTGATGATACCATCAGCAACCAGGCTTCGATAAAACGATGGAAGCATAATGATGAATCCTATGAATATGAAGATGAAGAAGACGAGTATATGATTTACGACCAGGGAGAAAGCTTTCTTAAGAAGATCATCATCGTCTGTGTGGCAATCATAGCTTTTTCACTACTGGTATTCGTCGGAGTGAGAATGTTCACAGGTGGAGAGGAACCGGCAATCGCGGTTCTCGATGAACGCGCTGAAGCGCTGGAAACCAGTGCCGTGGGATTCTTTGAGCAAGTGCGGGATGTGGATCCTGCTGACCTTGCTGAGTATGACAAGCTTTATTTCGGCAATTACGAGGGTGACGAAGCTTCTTTGGAAGCGGATTTGTCCATGTTCAGCTATTATGCCCAGTACAGCGACATGGAGGTGCAGTCTGTTGAATCCTCTGCCATAACCGGAAACATCGGTGCGGTGAAAATGGTCCTTAAGGGATCAGAGGAAGCCCAGGCATATTTCGAAGAGAGCCAGTTCCGGCTGTTCGGGGAGGAATGGAAGTTTGATTTCGGCTATTTCGCCCAGAAAATGGATGGTGTGGTAACAGATCCTTCGGATCCTGCAGAGCCGACGGAACCAGGCGAAACGAAAGAGCCCGGGGAAACGGTGGACTTAAGTGCAGAGAAGCAGGCGGTGGTTCAGTCCATCCGAGATTTCGATGCAGCCTGGATAGCCTATGTCAATACCGGTGCGGACCAGGTATTCGATTATCTCAATCCCGGCAGCACGGCCTACAGCCGTCTGGCCAATGCCAATGTGGCGGGCCTAAGCGAAGAACTGTTAGAACTGGAACTGAGCAACGTGAAGGTTGACGGAAACAGGGCCAGCATCGAAGCCTATGAGAAATTCAAGAAGAACCGGGATGGTGATGTAACTATCGCTACCTACCGATGGCTCTATGAACTTAAAAAGGTCAGCGGCCGTTGGTTGGTCGACGATTACAGCAAGCTGGACAGCTCCAGTTCAGTCCAGGCCCCATCAGAAGAGGACGTGGATGAGCAGGAGCCGGTGACTACTTCCGGCTTGCCTGACGGATTCACACTGGAGGCAAGCTTCTCCGGTGGGGATAGCAGTGGTGGCGACGAAGTTCAGAATGTGCGTTATTCGGCTACGACCAACCGGTTGGTGTTGGAAATCGCTAAGGATGGACAGAAAACGGAGTCAATCGGACCTTATCAGGTTAAGCGTAGCGCTGCCGGTATCATGGTGATATTAAGCGGTGTAGAACAGTTCACCTCAGATTCTCCCGACCTTTCAGGTGGTCTCCTGACGGGTATGAAGACTCCAGTCATTTCCGGAGATTCTCTTAGTGTAGAATTCAAGATCGGGTCGGATACCGGCTATAAGGTTTTTGCTCTCGATTCCAACAACGACACAACGGCCAGACTGGTAATCGATTTCGCGGATTAACGGAATATGTCGATTACTATTGACAGAAGGGGCCGATGGATTCTATAATGTTTTAAACGACGATGGAGTTTGCGAGGATAAGATTATGCAAAGTAATGCTAAAGCAAACACAACTTATTTCTTTTATTTTAGAAGCTGGAGCTATTTTGCGCCGGTTTTTTGAGATGAAATAAATAAGCTTTACCATCAGAGAGATAATGTAAGTACGTTTGCAAAAGAGGCTCGCTGAGCCTCTTTTTTTTGTTGAGAGAGGAGAACCAAGATGATTATTGTTATGAAACCGGGTACGACTCCAGAAGAGGTTAACAGATTAAAAGATGAAGTTGAGCTGTTGGGATGCAAAGGAAGTATTACTCAAGGCGAAAATTATGCTATTATTGGATTGGTAGGGGATACCAGGAACATCAATGTGGGCCAGTTGGAAGCCAGAGCTAACGTAGCCAAGATCATGCATGTGGCTGAACCTTACAAGAAGGCCAACCGCCTGTTCCATCCCAAGGACTCCGTATATAAGATTGGGGAGTCCAGCATCGGTGGCAAGGAACTGGCCATCATCGCCGGTCCCTGTGCCGTGGAAAGCGAAGAGCAGTTGCTGTCCATTGCCAAGGACGTGAAGAGGATGGGTGCCACCTTCCTGCGCGGCGGAGCTTTCAAACCAAGAACCTCACCATACAGTTTCCAGGGGCTTGGCCAGGAAGGCATCGAGATCCTCAAGGAAGCCAGGCGTATTACCGGTCTGCCCATCGTGACTGAGATGATGTCACCGGCCCAGGTAGGCGCCTTCGGTGAAGAAGTGGACGTAATCCAGATCGGGGCGCGTAACATGCAGAACTTCGACCTGTTGAAAGCAGTGGGTCAGTTGCGGGTGCCGGTACTTTTGAAACGGGGCATGGCTGCGACTTTGACCGAATTCCTGATGGCTGCGGAATACATCATGGCGGGTGGAAACGAGCAGGTCATTCTTTGCGAACGCGGTATCCGAACCTTCGAGACTTATACTCGTAACACATTGGACATCAGCGCCGTGCCGGTGCTGAAAAAGAAGAGCCATCTGCCGGTCATCGTAGACCCGAGCCATGCGGCCGGAATCCGTTGGTTGGTAGAACCGTTGGCCATGGCGGCGGTAGCGGCCGGTGCGGACGGACTGTCCATCGAAGTGCACAACAATCCGGAAAAAGCCCTCAGTGACGGCCAACAGAGTCTGTTGCCGGAGGATTTCAAGAAGCTGGTCGACAGGATCAGACCCATACGAAAAGTAATCCAAGGAGAGTAAACTATGAATGTAGCGGAATGCAAGGTTACCATTGTGGGCCTGGGCCTCATCGGCGGATCCATCGCCCTGGGGTTGGTGGGCAAAGTCGGGGAGGTCAGGGGTGTCGATCTGTCTGATGAAATTTTGGCCAGTGCCAAGAAACGCCAGATGGCAGACGTACTATCCACATCACCCGAAGAGACGTTACCGCATTCCGATGTGGTCATCGTTGCCTTGTATCCCAAGATGGCGGAACGCTTCATCAAGGAGCACTTGGAGTTGTTCACGCCGGGGACCATCGTGATGGATGTATCCAGCATCAAGTCTCAAATCGTGAACCGGGTGCAGGACATGATGCCGGACGGTGTGGAATTTCTAGGGACCCATCCCATGGCCGGTCGTGAAGGCCGGGGAATCGATAAGGCTAGGGAAGAGATGTTTTTGGGCTCCTACTATCTGCTTACCCCCACCGAAAAGAACAGCGAAAGAGCGCTGGAAATGGTGAGCAACCTGGTGGAACTGCTGGGGGTCCGTAAAATCGTCAATCTGACCCCTGCGGAACATGATGCGCTGGTGAGTTACACCTCCCAGATGCCTCATGTGCTGGCATCGCTTCTAATGAATGGATTCACCGAGCCGAGCAAGTTTTTGATCGGGGGCAGCTTCAAGGATGCTACCAGGGTGGCGACCATCAACGAGGATCTATGGACGGAGTTGTTCCTGGAAAACAAGGAACATCTGTTACATGAAATGGATGAGTTCGAAACTCGCTGGTCTGCCTTAAAAGAGGCGGTGGCCAGCGATGACGACCAGGCGCTTCGGCGGATGCTGAAGCAGGCCAAGGATTTGAAAGAAAAAATATAGACACACCATATATTCGTAATATAAGGAGAGCGCATGAGAATCGAGTTGCAGTTAACCCATAAGACAGTCGCCGTCCAGATCAAGTCCGGACTATTCCAGGAGCTCTTGCGCTGGATCCCCAAAGTTTATACCGGAAGAAGGATATTCGTGCTGACCGATGAAAACCTGGACCATCTGTATGGTGAGGAAATCATGCAGCAACTGGCCGATGGCGAGTACCGGGCTGTGAAAATGGCGGTACCGGCCGGCGAGACCAGCAAGAGTCTGGCCATGGCCGAAACCATATATTCCAAACTGCTAGAGGAAGGATTCACCCGCAATGACTTCATCCTGCTGCTTGGCGGTGGTGTAGTTGGAGATTTGGGAGGCTTCGTGGCCGCTACCTATCTGCGCGGTGTGCGTTACGTGCAGATTCCCACCAGCCTGTTGGCTCAGGTGGACTCCAGCATCGGAGGCAAGGTGGCGGTGAACCTGAAGGAAGGCAAGAACCTTTGCGGCAGTTTCTACCATCCGGAAGCCATCTGGATCGACCCCCAGCTATTAAAGACCTTACCGTCTCCGGAATTCCGTAGCGGTATGGGCGAGGTAATCAAGTACGGTTGTATCGGTGATGAGAAATTGTTTGACCTGATCGAAGAGTATTATGCCAGTGGATCCGTAGATGACGCCAAGCTGAAAGAAATCATCAGCCGCAGCGTGGTACAAAAAGTGGACGTTGTGGCCCAGGATGAAAAAGAGTGTGGTAAGAGAAAGCTGCTGAATTTCGGACATACCTTGGGGCATGCCATCGAGAAGAACTTGGGTTACGGGAACATATCTCACGGAGAAGCCGTGGCCATCGGTATGTCACATATCACCAAGATGGCCCAGGCCATGGATCAGACTGGCCAGGGGACTGTAGAACGGCTGGACAATCTGCTGTCTAAGGCTGGACTGCGTCATGAGATCCCGGAACCATTGGATGCGGCCAGTCTGCTGTCAGCCATCTACTATGACAAGAAGATGAGCGGGGATACCATTTCTATCATCCTGCTGAAGCGCATCGGACATGCCTTCATCAAAGACGTTCCCCGTGACGAAATCATTAGATATATAGAAAGAGGATCCAATGAAGAGTAATGAGAAATCGGTCACGCTGCAGGCGGCGCCGATTCAGGGAAGTATCCGTATCCCACCCTCGAAGAGCCTGTCCCACCGAGCATTGATGGGGGCGGCGTTGGCGGAGGGGACCAGTAGTATATCCAACCTGATTCTCAGTGAGGACATCCTGGCTACCATTGAGGCCATGCGCAGCATGGGGGCTGAAATACAGATGGAAGAGAAGAATGGACGATTCTGTGCGGAGGTGACTGGAACTGCTCCGGCTGCGCATAAGGAACGTCTAGAACGGATGGGTTTTAACTGCAAGGAAAGCGGTTCGACCATCCGCTTCATCATTCCTCTGGCACTTCTTTTTGCGAAGGAAGCCAGCTTCACAGGCAGCGGAAAGCTGGTGGAACGCCCGCTGTCCGTCTATACGGAGCTGTTTGAGCAAAAAGGAATCGAGTACACTTATCCTGAAAAGAGGTTGCCCCTGACTGTCAGGGGTCAGTTGCAACCCGGAACCTATCGACTCAGGGGAAACGTGAGTTCTCAGTTCATTACGGGACTGCTATACACCTTGCCACTGCTTGATGGGGATAGTGTGCTGGAGTTGAGTACTGAACTTGAGTCCAAGGGTTATGTGGACCTGACGCTGGACATGCTGGCCTATTTCGGCATCCAAATCGAACACAGGGGATCTTCCTTTGTTGTTCCAGGTAACCAGTCATACAAGGCCAGAGATTATGCGGTGGAAGGGGATTACTCCCAGAGCATCTTCTTTTTGTTGGCAGGGCTTTTGGGCGGTGAATTGACCATAGCGGGTCTGGCTCAGAAATCCAGCCAGGGTGACGCGGTGGTAATGGACCTGATGCGACAGATGCAGGCCGATGTCACCGTGGAAGCAGACGGACGTGTGCAAGTAAGAAAGAGCCGGCCTCAGGGTATCGAGGCGGACTGCAATGAGTTTCCCGACCTAGTACCGGCGTTGGCGGTGCTACTGGCCTTCGCTGAGGGCGAGAGCCACCTGACCAACCTAGGCCGACTGAAAATCAAGGAGTCCGACCGATTAGAGGCTGTCTACCGCAATCTTAAAGCCTTGGGTGCTGATGTAGAGCGCGGTGAGGACGATCTGACCATCGTAGGCAAGGAAGGTCTTACTGGGGCCTCGGTATCCGGTTGGAACGACCACCGAATGGTTATGAGCATGGCTATGGCCGTGCTTGGCTGTGAAGGAACATTGACAGTAAGCGACCCGGACAGTGTACGCAAGTCCTATCCGGATTTTTGGAGCGACTACCAGGCGCTGGGAGGTAGAATCAATGAGTGGAATTTGGGGTAAACGTATAGAAATGAGCCTGTTCGGCGAATCGCACGGTCCGGCCATCGGGGTAACCCTCCATGGTCTGCCAGGCGGAGTGCAGCTTGACCTTGATGAAATCAAGAAGCAGATGGACAGAAGAAGGCCGGGGCAGAACGCCTGGTCCACGCCCAGAAAAGAAGCGGACAGCTTCGAGATTCTGAGCGGTTTCTTCGAGGGCAGGACTACGGGAACGCCTCTTACGGCCATCATCCGCAATACCGATCAGAAGAGCCGGGACTATGGGCGGCTCATGCATGTGATGCGGCCCTCCCATGGGGACTATCCAGGCTATGTTAAATATGACGGAGCCAACGACTACCGGGGCGGCGGCCATTTCAGCGGCCGGATTACTGCACCGCTGGTATTCGCCGGAGCGGTGGCGGCCCAGATCCTCGGACTGAAGGGAATCGGTGTCGGCGCGGTTGTGACCGGCATCGGCCGGCAGACGGCTGAGCGCATCGATTCTGTCAGCTTCGGAGCTAACGACCTCCTTCTATTGAAGGAACAGAACCAACCGACTCTGAAAGTGGAGGATTGGGAGAAGCTGCAGCAGGAGATGGCATCGGCCAAAAAGGATCACGATTCTGTGGGTGGTACGGTGCAATGCATCGTCACCGGCGTACCAGCCGGCGTGGGAGATCCATTCTTCCATTCTTTGGAATCCCATCTGTCGGGGCTGTTATTTTCCATCCCTGCCGTCAAGGGTGTGTCCTTCGGCTCGGGATTTGATCTAAGTGCTATGCGCGGATCTAAAGCCAACGACCCCTACCGCTATGTTGACGGTCGCGTGGTGACCGAGAGCAACCATAACGGAGGCATCCTGGGAGGGATCAGTAACGGTATGAACATCGATTTCACGGTGGGCATCAAGCCAACACCATCTATCGGGATGGAGCAACGGACTGTGGATCTGGAAACCGGCGAGAACACCCTGCTCAGCATTACAGGGCGACATGACCCTTGTATCGTACCCCGGGCAGTGCCTGTGGTGGAGGCGGCGGCAGCGCTGGCCGTGCTGGACATGATGATCTGGGGGGGAATATGGAACTAGAAGAATTACGTGTGAGAATCGACGAACTGGACGAGCAGCTACGTTCCCTTCTTGCGGAACGTATGGAGATTTCCGTCCAGGTCGGCAAATACAAGAAGGAAAACAACGTGGCCATCTTCCATCCGGAACGGGAGAAGGAAGTTCTGGAGAAGAACGTGTCCAAGATGGAGAAGCTGGAATTCCGCTCGGCCTACCGGGACATTCTTAGGAAAATCATGGAGACCAGTCGTCGGATCCAAGGCAATATCGTTTTCGATAAGAGCGACAGACATGCCACGCTGGACTTGGAGGCGCTCCTGGAAGCGGGAGAACCGGAGCAGACGGAGCGCATATTGGGCTACCAGGGGATTCCCGGATCCTATAGCCAGGAGGCACTGGATCTGATGATGCCGGGTGATGAACCCCGCAAGAACTATCCAACCTTTGGCAAGGCCGTGGATGCGTTGAAAGCAGGCGAGATCACCGATCTGATTCTACCCATTGAGAATTCCTCGACGGGAGGCGTCAAGGAAGTAGAGCATCTGATTGCTTCGGAAGGGCTGTACATCAGTGGGGAGCTGGCGCTGCCCATCAACCATGCGCTTTTAGGCGTGCCGACGGCAGATATCCATCAGATCAAGAGAGTATATTCCCACAACCAGGCACTCAGCCAGTGTGCTAAGTTTATCGAGGATAGGGGATACCTGGCGGAGCCTTATTACAATACAGCTATGAGTGCGAAGAAGGTGCTGGAGACCAATGATCCCAGGATCGGAGCCATTGCCAGCCTGCAGGCTGCCAAGCTCTACGGGTTGTCGGTGCTAGCTGAGAACATCGGGGACAACGGAACCAACTACACCAGGTTCGTACGGGTGAGACGTGCGCCAGGGATCGACAAGGCGTGCAACAAGATCAGTGTGCGCCTTTCGATGGCCCACGAGATCGGTTCCCTGTACCGCATCATCGGCATCATCACCGAAAGCGACCTGAACATGACCAGGATTGAGTCCAGACCTATTTTCGGCAAGCCCTGGGAATACTATTTTTTCATCGATTTCGAAGGGAATCTACTGGAAGAACGGGTCCGCAAGGCCATGTACCGCATGATGGAATCCTCGACCCACTTCGACTTTTTGGGTAACTACAAGAAGGGATCTTCAGATGGCCAAGGAGATTGAACTGAAACTCGGAATTCCAACTCTTAAAACCATGCTGGCGCTTCTGACGGATGAGAAGGTTCTTGGAGAAAAGGCCAGTATCGTCCATATGAGGGCGACTTACTATGACACCGAGGACATGGTTCTGTCTAAAAACCGAATCGGAATGCGTCTGAGACGCGAAAACGATGCTATAGTGGCCACGCTGAAATACGGTGGTGGGGTTACGGATGGACTGCATACTCGGGTGGAGGTCAATAGGACGAAGGAAGTCTTTGCCTTGAGCCTGGACGATTTCCCTGAGGAACGTGAGATGTTGGAGCAAGTGCTGGGAGACCAGGAATTGCTGCCTTTGATCGAAACGGACATCATGCGCCACCTGCGCCGCATCGAATACCATGGAGCCCTGCTGGAGTGCGCTCTGGATGAAGGAACTGTCCGAGCCGCTGGTAGGAATGTGAAGATTCGGGAGCTGGAAGTGGAA
>DAOUPV010000059.1 GCA_030625965.1 Clostridia bacterium | reverse complement strand
GCCGCCGCGAACAAGGGATACACCGATACCGACAGCACATCCACCGGCAGCAGGCTGGAACAGACGAACCAGGTAGTAGTGGCCCCAATGATCAATGTCACCACGCCCAGCACAGAACCCAACGGGATGGAGCGTTTGGTGGAGCGGCACTCCTCAGAAGCCAGCACCGTGCCCTCGATCCCCAGAAAGAACCAGATGGCGAACTGCATGGCCGCGATCACACCCATGAATCCATAGGGGAATCCATTGGCCAGCTCATCAAAGCGGATCATGCTCGCTGCCGGACTGTAGAACTTGGTGGAAAAGAGCAACACGAAGATGGCGGTAAAGGCCAACGCCGTAATCACGAAATTGATTTTCAGTGTAAGCTCCGCTCCTCGGTAATTCAGAACGGTCAAAAGCAGCAGTATGCCCACCATGAATGGCAGGATGTTGAGCCCTGGTTTCAGGATCTTCAAGAGTTCCCCGATGACCATCAGGTCGGCCGCAGCCAGCATGGTGTACTGGAACACCAGCATCAGCCCTACATTGTAGGCGCTGGTCGGCCCCATCAGTCTTTTGGCCATGGCATACTGCCCACCGGCCTCCTTGATCTCGCAGCCGATCTCCGAATTGACCAGCACCAAGGAAATATATAGAATACCCACCAACCAGCAGGCCACCAGAGCACCCAGGGTGCCCCCTTTGGCCACAGCAAAGTTCCAACCCATGAACTCGCCAACCAGGACGATGCCCACGCCCAATCCCCAGATATGCAGGGGTTTAAGTATCTTATGCATATTGTTTGTTTGTCTTTCTTCCATGTCTATTCCTTCCGCCCCATCCTACCGGGGCCCTCGTTCCTTAATCTATCAGAATCTCTGACCAGTATGATCAGCGATCTACTTGCTTCTTTGCTTCATTTCCTTTTTGCTGACCGTGAACAACACGATGAAATAGGTCGCCAGCATGGCGGTGGTCCCCAGCAACGTGAAGGGGTCGATGGTATAATCCATGGCGCCCCCGCCTTCTCCCACCAGCACCGCACCCTGCAGCAGCAAGGTGGTCAAAAGCACACTGAAACATAGGATCAGTATAAAGAATACATCGAACCATTCCCGTAACCGCGCTCCGAAACTCATAGGTTGACCGCCTTCCGTTGGCGCTCAGCTGCCAGTTCCTCGGCGTAGACCGCTGTCCGGTTGTCCCGGATATACTGGTACACCGAATAGAGGGCCGCCAGTGAAAAGGCCATGACCAATACGAATGACAATACCACCGCCATCCTCTGACTGGCCTCGATCACCCCATATATGTAAACCCCGATGGCCGCCACAGCCGATAAGCCAATGGCAAAAACGGCCAGGGCCAATAGGTCCTGTCGTAAAAAATCTTTCATTTGTTTCATACTCTTTCTTCCTCCCTTTTTCTATAAGCAGCGATACAACCAGCATGATGGTCCGGGCAGACAGAGCGTTCAACTACGCTCCCTAGCACTCGCCATTCTTCCAGACCGGCAGGTCCGCTCTACATACAACCATTGATATTGATTGATTAGTCAAACTAAAGTCTATTCCTAGACTCTTCCCCTGTCAAGAAAATCAGCCCGACTCACCCGGGATTCGCATAATTAGCCCTCACTTTACCGCTCAGCTGCAATTCCTGACTGACAGACTCCTCCTTGTTCACTACTATTTTCTCTTTTTTCCGACCTTTTGCCTTTGGAGGAAATCTTAAATCTGGGCACTATTTTGTAACAAACTTAGAAAAAAGTTAGATAAGCAATCTAAAGTTAACAAGCACGGATAGAATTTCTATCCGTGCTTGTTAACTCATCATTATTCTTTTTTCCAACTGTTTCAAACCTTCATCCGGTATAATCCTGAAGATCAGTACACCTTCCCGGATTCTATTGTTTGAAGCATTACACGATTTAATTCATTCGATCGATATATCCTCATATGATGATGCATCAACCATTAATTCTGAAGCTGGTACTTCCTCAATAATCCTGTGAAAATTCATCACTGGTAGAACAATCTGTTCAGCAGACAGTTGAGACGTCAGCATCGTGACATAAGATCTTAAATATGGGTACAATATCGCCGGTGCATTATGAATCAAAAGAGTCAGTTTTTCTTCATCATCTATACCGTCTGATATAGTGAAATCACCTCTGAGAACCGCTTCTATCGAGTAGGAGAAATCTTCAGATGGTTCGATCTGCACACCCAATACTACATTGATTTTATCGAACCCTTTGTTCTTATTCGGTACAATTTTGAACAAGAATCCCAGATTATTATCTTCTTCCAATCCATCCTTCTTTTTCACTTTTTGGAGGTTCGCCTTAATCACTTCGAATCTCTGAAAAGATAGCTTTAATGATTCATTTACCATCCCGGTCCTCCCTTATACTGCAACCTCATAAGGAAACTGTACCAACGTAGCAACACCAATACCAATGCTGTCCTTTTTCTCTAACAAATCCCTTACCGATTCATTCGTTTTAATATATCCTTTTTCAGCAACATCGAGACGCTTTTTCATGCCTACAAGAACCTTAGATACAAAACTCAACCTCGGATCAATTTCACCTTTTTCAAATCTGGATATTGCTTGTTGCTTAACTCCAATACTCTCAGCGAATTTCTTCTGTGAAATCCTATTCTCTTTTCTGTAATCAATGAGTGTCTCAATCAATATGTACTTCAACTCAAGTAGTTCTACTTGTTTTTTAAGCTCTTCATCATTTTGAATCAGTTTATTAAAAAAATCATTGTAATTGCTCATAACATCCTCCCTGCATGACATGACTCAGTCTATTTCCCCTGATAATACTCCTTGATGCAATGGTCAAGCATCTTGAAGTATTTTGATGGAAAACGTCTTTTTTTCTTTTCCTGGCCATCTACTATCAATATTTTATTGTCGGATTTGGAAATCCGCCAATAAAACACCCTGTATGATCGGGGATTTCGAATACGAATTTCTTGAATGGCATACAGGCCGTCCTTTCTTACTATGGGCCTAATATCCAAACCCTCAAGAGTGCCTTTTTCAAGTAAAGCAAGTTTCATATAAACCTCTGCTAAGAGAGCCTTATCTTTGCTATTTAACTTCTTCAATGCTTTTTCTGCTCTATTGGTAAGTTCAATCGAGAAGTTTTCCATTTAGTCACACATCCGCCTCTCGTGGTATAAGAATACAACATATTCGTTGTTTTTTCAACGTGAGCTACAGTTTATTTAAAAGTATTGACACTCTCCTGGATATATCCAGGGGAGCGTCAACCTCCTTAACAGCCGAATATTTATTCCATTATATCACATTGTGACCATTTTAAAAGGCTTTATGGACATTTTTATCATTCAGTTCTCCACCTGTAAAGGTGAGAATCTTCTGATATTATATTGATAACCAGAGAAGACCTACCCGCCCGGGTTTCATCCCGAATGGATAGGTCTATATCAATCAATACGATTCAAATTCTGAAAACGTGTCTCTGCGGCAGCTTGCTCTGCTATAAGTTCAACAGCTCATGCAGCCGCACCGCCAACTCCAGATTGAAGCGGTCGGCACCATCGGTCAGATCCAGTCCCAAGATCTTCTCGATCTGCTGGATGCGGTAGCGCACCGTATTCAGGTGGATGTAGAGATCGTCCGCCGTCTTGGAATAGTTGAGCGAATTCTCGATCAGGTAGCTCTTCAATGTGTCATAGAGCTGGGTGTTCATAGACTTGCTGTCCTCAAACAGAGGTTTCAGGTAGCGGTAGGCAAACTCTTTCAGTTCCTCCGGGTTGTCCCTTTTCTCCAAAAGACCCAGATAGCCCAGATTCTCATACTTGAAAATTTCCTTGCCTCCGGATATCTTCATCCAGTACAGCGAGGTCCTGGCCTGCTCCAGCGTCTTTCTGGCCCGGATCAGATCCTGCAGGCCCGACAGGCCTACATAGATCTTGTGCGCCCCGACCTTGTCCTTGATTTCACGTTGCAGCGAACCGATGGTCTTGTACCAGTCCTTCAGCTCGGGAAGGAAGAGTACCAGGGATCCCTGGTCATGGCCCAGTATGGGTGAGACGATATCCTCCTTGTTCTGGCCCAACACCTTCTGCAGTATATCCATGGCGTCAAGCAGACTCAATTCCGACGTCTGATCATCGAAAATCAGCGCCCTATAGCCGTCGAAGCAATCACACCCGGCCCGTTTCACCATGCCCGGCAGGGTAGCCGGCTCACCGGCAAAGGTCACGATGGACTCGAAGGCTGCCTGCTTCTTGACGACAATCTCTTTCAGACGCCGTTCGATCTCCAAATGCAGCGCCTTGTAGGCGAACTGGTAGAGTCGGATATGCTGGATGTCTATGGTCTCATCCTTGAATACCATCCAGAACGAGAAATGGGAAAAGAAATCATGGGGCACCAGGCCGAAGCCCAAATGCGATTCCTCCCCGGTATATTCCAATAGCTTGCCCTGCAACTTGCCGGTCAGGGGTTTTCTGCTGGTTTCCTGCCAATTCTCCTCATCCTTCACGAGGGAACGGATCAGCTCCTCATTACCATAGGAATATTCCTCATCGAAATAGCGGATATAGACAGGCTGACCGCTGTACTTCCAGAGCCGTTTGGCGATGCAGCTGATCTTGCTGGCCTTGTAGCACTCGAAGAAATCCTCCTGGATGTGATCTATGGCCACGAATTCGCCCAAAAAAGCGATATAAAAATTCTGGGAGAAGAACTCGATGATTCCCTCATAGGATAATTCCTCATCCATATCGAAAAGCGGGATCTGATGCTTAAGACACAGCTTGATCAGGTCCTCGGGCACCTCGCCCTTAAAGTCATAGGAATAGACACCCAGCGCCGCCGTATTCTTTTTCACCAGCGACTCCACCAGCTCTTTTCTCTCCTTGGGTCCGGTCAACCATTCATGGCCTCCGATAATCACAAAGGAACCTTCCTCCATATAACGGTATCCGTCAGAGTTATACAGCAAGTTGACGTGCACCATATTGTTATCTAGCCCCACCTCGCCGGTCAGGACGGGGGAGCCATTGAAGAATGATGTACTTTTCAGTTTCCGAATGGGGATGTTCATAGT
Organism: Clostridia bacterium; assembly: GCA_030625965.1. Lineage (GTDB taxonomy): Bacteria > Bacillota > TC1 > TC1 > UBA5767 > UBA5767. Next base: position 9,387 of record DAOUPV010000059.1, on the reverse strand, counting down.
CTCTCCTCACTTGCTCTCTTGTTTAATATTGCTATGCAAGGATTGACAAGTCAAGTCAAATTACCCGATGACTTCACATAGCCTCTACAAATCGCATCAGTCTTTCTGGGTATACCCAGAAAAACTCTCCGGAACGCGACACTTTTTAGGGTTATAATCCTAAAAACTACTATCATCCCATAACAGCGCTGGTCACCATTTGGTACGTTCCCTGTCCACTCACCGTTATCCTGGCTCCAAAAAAAATGGCGAAGAGCTGGAGAGCTCTTCGCCGAATATAAGGGAGAAGCTTTACAAGGGGAGTCCCCAAGATATCGCTTCGTTTTTAACATCTTCGTACATTTTCTGCCATTCATCGCTCGGCTTGATGCTATGCACATCGTAAGCTTCCCAGAAAGGCTTTCCGTACGGCTGAGTCTTCAGATCGTCTACATACATGCTGTAAGCCTTCTGAATGATCTCTTCTGCCTTTTCCTGAGTCAGTCCAACTGCTGCGCGAATCACTTCGCCCTGCAGACGGGCTTCCAGTCCGGAGCAAGCACCGGTGACGGCGCCAGTCGCGCTTCTCGGTCCCTGCAGACGAGATACACCAGATTTTGTAGCTGCTATAGTTGAAGCAATTACTTCGTACAAGAGCGTCTTGGTCACAGGACCGCCGGCCATGGTCTGGGTCAGACGGGTCATGATGTTGGAGTTGGTGGAAATCGCAGCAAACACGATGCTGGTGATCTGCATCAATTCCTTGTTGGTGGAGATGAACAGGTTGGGGTGGGTAGGCGTGGTGCCGACCGTGGTTCCCAGGAAGATGATGCTGCAAGCAATCATCTCAGCGGTCATCAGGACAAGCTGTCCGTTCACGCCGCCGCCCAAACCACCATAAATGGGGTTAGCATATGGGTTAGCCTGTGCATCCAACATAACAGTCTGTGCGATCTTATTGAGAATGGTGTTGTCCACTTTCAGTTCAGAAATGATACCGATACAGTGGCTGTCTGTCTTTTTCATCATGAAGCTGGTTGCCAATTGTCCGATGTCACTGACCGAGATGCCGATACCGTGGTGCGCCATACCCTCACGGCCCAATATGCTGCTTGCATATCTAAATAGCTTAACTTCTTCCCAGGCTGCGATTATTTCCAGCGGGCTCTTGGTACGGATTTCCATACCATTGCTGATTTCCATATTGGTGGTCGGGCAGTGCATTTCCACCAAAGGCTCCTGGATGTAACTCATCATGCAGGGTACGAAATACTCGTTAGGCATGGGTACAGAGACAGATCCACCCATGTTGGTTACCAGTCTGGTATCGTCCGGGGTACGGGATACCTCTAGTACAGCATCTCCGTCGGCGCCGTAAATGGCTTCCTTGGGAGCCAGCTTGATCAGGTCGCGAATCTCTGCTTCCGTGTAGGAAATCACACGGCCGGTGTCTTTGGAATATACACCAGTGGTAGCCAGCAGTTCGATACCTGCATCCCATACACGGTTCAGGAAGCCCTGGTCGTGCATCAGGAAGTTATCACCCTTGAAGTTGATGTCGTACTTCTTGACCATCTTCTGGGTCTCTATGGCAATCTTCTTCATGTCAAAGTCACGTTCGCTCATTACCTCGCCACTCAGACTTCTCTCTATTACATCAAACAGTCTAATTCTATGATTCATAACTTTATCCTTTCCTATCGCCTATGCGACCAATTCAATACCTTTTTTTACAGCGCCCATGGCGTCATCGGCATAACCGTCGGCATTGTTGTCGCTAGCCCACTGATCGGTAACCGGGCCGCCGCCGACCATGATCTTCATGTCAGCCAATTTGGGATTGGCTTTGGCCAGCTCAATGGTCTCACGCATGAACGGCATAGAAGGCATCATCAGTCCGGAGAGACAGAGCAGATCGGCATCCACTTCTTCCGACTTGGCAAGTAGAGCCTGGGGAGATACGTCTACGCCCATGTCATATACTTTAAATCCGTTAACCTGCATCATCAGGGAAACCATGTTCTTGCCGATGTCGTGCAGATCTCCGTATACCGTAGCGATTACTGCGGTACCTTTGGATATGTTAGCCTCGCCGGATTCTCTCAAGATCGGCTCCACTACTTCCTGAATCGCATTTACTACGTCAGCAGCAATCATCAGTTCAGGTAGGAAAATCTCCAGCACGGAAAACTGCTGTCCTAAAATATTCAGGGTCGGCTCAATGCACTCGGTAAACAACGCTACCGGCTTAACGCCTCCTGCAAGCAACTTTTCAACTTCTGCTACACCTTTGTCAATATCGCCTTCTTTGACGGTATCCGCCAAGGCTAAAAATTTGTCATCCATGTTTTTCACCCTTTCCTTGCAAACTCCTTTTGCAAATCCAAATGTATTTCTTGTCTAAATTATCAGCGATATGGATTGTACTTTCTTCGAAGAATATGAGAAAAAGAATGACCGATGTGTGAGATACTACGAATATAGTGCCAAATAGCTATATATACCCTGCAACTAGTACCAATCCAAGGCTAAAACTACATGTCTGGCAGGATTTTCTTGTAGTAAAAGCGAAAACCATATTAATTACTTTGACCGTATAATCAAGAAAAGAGGATCCTATGGAACAGACCGGTTACCAGCCCTTGGGGGACTACACCTTCCCCGAAAACATAAAAAAGATCATCCAGGAGAACGGCACCAGAGAAGATTTGGATCCGGGCGTCATCTTCCAGTATCCGGGTGAGAACTCTGAATACCTCTATTACATCGAGCAGGGAAAAGTGCTGCTCGGCATCTGGAGCGACAAAGGTGAAGAGCGCCTGATTGAAATCCTAGGCCCCAACAACTTCTGCGCCTCAGCCTCGGTCCTGGCCTCTGTACCAGATCGCATCTTCCTCCAGACCGATGCCCCAACAGTGCTTTACAAAATCAACCGGGACAAGATTAAGCAGCTGATCCATGATTCCGAAGAGTTCCGGGACATGATCATCCAATATGTATCCACAATCCTGATCCGCATGACCACCCTGATCGAGGGTATCACCTTCCTAAACTGCAAAGAGCGCATCTACCAACTGCTGAAAGTTTCCATGAACCCCAACATCAGCGTGGATAAAGTCTGGCATCCTATTCGCTATCCCTACAGCAAAATGGACATCGCCCGCATTGTCGGGGCCTCGCGCCCCACCACATCCAGACTCTTCGGGGAGCTCTGCGCTGAAGGCCTGATCCGGGAAATCAACCATACCATTCAGGTCAGGGAGTAATCCCCAACTCACATAAGACAATAAAAAACAGATGAGACGCTGAAATCAGCGTCTCATCTGTTTTTATAAGGGGTCAATCTACAATATATCTTTGGATAATTCAGGTACCTCTACACTGGCATCCTTGAGCAGTCTCTTGGCCAGGCGGTTGGACCTGTCCACGATCTCCTCTTCATCAACCAGGGTCAGACTGCCCTTTTCTACTACGCATTCCCCGTTCACATAGACTGTATCCACCATCTTACTGTCACCCGACGTCACGATAGCAGAAACCGGATCATGGGTTCCTCCGGCGAAGGAGAAATCGTTCCAATCGATGAGCACCAGGTCAGCTGCCATGTCCGGTGCCAAATAGCCGATGTCATCGCGGCCCAATACCCTGGCGCCGCCTACCGTGGCCATTTCCAGAATGGTTTCGGCATCCGGTCCCTTGGACCCATAGTTCAACTGATGAAGCAGGTAAGCCACCCGTATCTCGGTCAGCATGTTGGAGCCGTTGTTGCTGGCCGCGCCATCCACACCGATGCTCAAGGGTACATCGGCCGCGAGCAGTTCCGGAACCCGGCAGGCGCCAGAACTGAGCTTCATATTGGAGATAGGACAGTGGGAGATCCCAGTCCGGCTTTTACTGAAGAGCTTGATGTCCGAATCCGATAGATGGACACAATGGGCAAACCAGACGTTCTCCCCGAACCAGCCCTGGTCCGCTACGTACTCCGTCGGTCTGCAACCGAACTTGTCCAGACAGTAGGCCACTTCATCCTTGCTTTCCGCCAGGTGTGAATGCAGATGCACACCATACTCCCTCCCCAGCTTCATACTCTCATCCCAGAGGGCCGGCACGTCGAATTCTGGCCAACAGGGTGCTAGCCCGATCTGTGTCATGGCGTAGCGGGATTCATCATGGTGGTCCTGGATCAGGCGCACACTGTCCTTAAGGATCTCATCTACACTCTCCACCAGAGAGGACGGGATATGATCGCTGGGCAGCGACAGGCTGCCCCGGGTCGCCGTAAAGCGCATACCGATTTCCCTGGCACTCTTAATGGTCACATCCAATAGCTTCTCCCGACTGCTGCTGGGATAGATGTAGTGATGGTCACTCGAGGTGGTACAACCGGACTTCAGCAACTCTCCCAATCCAACCTGCGCTCCGTAGTAGACCATGTCGGGATTGAAATACTGGAAGATGGTGTACACCACCTTGAGCCAAGGCATCAGCGACAACTCATTGGCCACATGGATATTGCGCACCAGCGACTGGAAGCAATGATGATGCGTATTGACCATCCCCGGGATGATGACCTTACCCCGGGCATCGATCACCTGCATATCCTCCTCGACGGGAATCTCCTGGGCCACGGCCTGAATCCGTTCCCCCTGCATCAGCAGATCGCCGTGACGGATACGTCTTCTATCCTTATCCATGGTGATGATCCAATCCGCATTTTTCAGTAACGTTCTTTTGCTATCCACTGTCTCTCTCCTTTTTCTATCCTATACTTAATCTATCTTTACTTACTTAATAACTTAATTCGCAGTTTCGTGCTGGATTTCCTCTTCGATTTCTTCTTCCTCGTCTTTTCTGGGGAAAATCAGATTCAGGATGGTGGCCGTAAGCGCCGTACCCGGGATGCCTTGGACTACTGCCGAGATATAGAATGGGTAGTTAGCCAGCGCCTGGGGCGTAGTGGCAAATCCAAGACCGATGGTCATGGATATGGCGATAATCAGAAGATTACGCTCAGTCAGTTTTTCCATCCTTAAGAGCCTTAATCCTGCAGTCGCAACAAGTCCGAACATCACGACGGTCGCGCCACCGATGATGGGTGCTGGAATCAAAGAGAACAAGGTGCTGATCTTGGGTACGAATCCTACCAGGGTAATGAAGAGCCCGGCCAGTCCTACTATGTAACGGCTGTATACGCCCGTCAAAGCCACCAGCCCGATGTTTCCGCTGTAAGATACGTTGGGTAGCGCATTGAAGAGTCCAGAGAAAGCACTGCCTAATCCGTCGCATTTGACGCCGGCGCTTAATTCCTTCTGGGTCGGCTCCCGGTTTACCGCAATCATGGCCACACCAGTGGTATCTCCCACATACTCGATCATGGAAACCAGATAGATCAGGGTGACGATCAGGATGGGGGCCAGTTTGAACTCGATACCATACTTCATGGGTGTCGGAATGGCGAACCAAGCAGCATTGTTCACTGCCGTGAAATCAACCATACCCATGAATACACTGACCGCAAAGGCTACCAAAGTACCGATCAGTACTGAGATGCCTTTGACGAAACCTTTGGTCAAACGGTTGACCAACAGGATCATTGCTAAGGTGAAGAAAGCTAGCGCATAATTCTGCCAGGCGCCATAGCCGGGAAGTCCGGTGATGCCCGCGCTGTAATCGATGGCAACGCCCATCAGGGACAGTCCGATAACCATGACCACGGATCCAGTCACGATTGGCGGGAAGAGCTTCTTGGTATAGTTCATCAGATAGGAACCGAAGAAGGCTTCAAATATTCCACCTACGATGACCGCTCCGAAAAAGGCCGCGATGCCGTACTCCAGGGATATGACGATGGCCGGAGATATAAAGGTGAAGGTACAACCCATCACGATGGGAAGCTTGGAACCAACCGGACCCAGTCCGTAGGCCTGTACCATGGTCGTCACTCCAGCGGTGAAAATTGCACATTGAATCAAGAAAGCCGTATCGATTCCGCTAAAGGACAAGGCACCAGCCACGATGATGGGCACTGCCAGGGTGCTGGCGATCATCAAGAGCACATGCTGCAAACTGAAGGGTACCGCCTCCTGCAATGGAGGCATATCATTCAAACCGTATTTCTTCATTTTACTCATTATTTTAACTCCTCACTTTCAAAGATATAACCGCAACGGGAACTATTACCTCCTTTCGCCTGCCATCCCTAAAGTCTTTGTATTCATTGTACTTAGCATGCGGTCTAGAGTATGCCATAATACTTACATTGTGCGCTGGACGACAGTTTAACAATTGTTACAAAGTATCCTGTGCCCTCTAGATAACGAATCACCCCCAGTGAATATATTCCCACCTAGGAGAACTTCTGATCCAACCGAGCCAATACCAATTCACAGCAAAAAAAGAGTGAGATGCTTTTAAACGCATCTCACTCTCTATCTTCATTTATCTTCACATGTTCAAACGACTCTTTCCGTGCCTATATGGTTACTTCTGTTCCCTCCGAATACCCTCTGTCAGTTTCCTCGCAACTTTAGCCGCTCTGGCGGCATCCGATGCATAACCATCAGCCCCAATTTCCGCAGCCCACTCCTCATCTATGGCTCCGCCGCCGACCATGATCTTGATGTTTGAGAGTGCCGGATGTTTCCTCAATATTTCCACTGTATCCGACATGAACAGCTTTGTCGTCAACATCAGGGCGGACAAGCATACCAAATCCGCTTTCAGACTGACCACTTGATTCACCACAGACTGAGCATTCACATCCACACCCAGATCATGCACCTTGAATCCCTCCAACTGAAGCATCAAGGACACCATGTTTTTCCCGATACTGTGTATATCCCCGTAGACCGTCGCAATGACGACAGTACCCAGGTAGGCTCTCTCATCACCCACGTTCAGATAGGGTGCCATCGTTTCCCGGATACCATCGACCACTTCGGCGGCGTTGATCAGCTCCGGCAGAAATACTTCCATCTTAGAGAACTGTTCTCCCATCATGTCCAGCGTCGGCTCGATGCACTCGTGCAGCAGCGTCTGTGCTTCGACATCTCCGGACAGCAATTTTTCCACTTCTTTGATGCCAGTATCCACCTCACCTGAAATGATGGCTTCGGACACCCCGGCAAACTTCTCATCCATATATATAACTCCCTTATCATCCATGATTAGCTATATAATACCGCTAATTAGCGTCAGGTAACAAGTCTTTTCTTCTATGCTCAGTCTCTGCTAGATAACTTACACTACTAGTCTGTAGCTAGCCCAAAAAATTAGCATGAAATCAGAAAAGGGAGCCCCTAAGAGCTCCCTTCGTAGTACCCCATATTCGGTTATTAAGATACTAAAACGTTATCAGTTGAAGACTCAATATACTATTCTCCGTCGAACGTTCCATACTCACGGTAATCCAGTTCTCCAGACAGCATCTGGGATACGATCGTCTCGATCTCGGATTTCTGCTCATCACTGAGCACTGCATCCATTTCATAGTAGGGGGCCAGGTAGATAGCGCCATCCTTCATGCCCATATTGAAGTTGTCGGCCGCAAATCCTTCTTCTTGGGTCATCCGCGCATAGGCCAAAAAGGATTTCTGCAAATCAACTACAGCGGAAGTGATGATAGTTTCCGGGGCCATAGCAGCCTGGTCACCGATGCATCCCAATGCATAGACACCAGCATCCTGAGCCGCCTCGATTAGACCGTTGCCCGCATTACCACCGTTATGGAACAGGACGTCAGCCCCTTCCTCGATCATGGCCTTGGAAATTTCCTTGAAGCTGTTGGCATCCTCGAAGTTTCCAGTATAGGTACTGCGCACATCAATGTCAGGATTGATGTACCTGGCGCCCGCTTCATAACCGATTACTGAATTGGTGATGGAGGGGATTTCCATACCGCCAACCACTCCGACCACGTCAGTCTCAGAGACGATTGCTGCCACCGCACCTATCAGGAAACCATATTCCCCGTTGGGATTCTGGAGGGAGGATACGTTGGGAGATTGTTCGAAAGCACAAGAAGTCAGGCAATACTGGGTGTCCGGAAAGTCAGGAGCGATCCTTAGCACCGAATCAGCAAATTGGGCCCCGTGGGCGAAAACGATATCATAACCGCTGGTTCCGTAGACTGTGAAGATCTGATCATAGTCGGAAACAGCCGTATTCTCGTTGTAAGCGATATCAGCACCCATCTCTTCTTGGATCAGGAGCACCCCCTCGTAGGCAGCTGCGCTCCAACCGGCATCATTGATAGTACCCGGAAGCACGACAGCAACCTTCAGGGCATCCGAGGCTTCTTCCACCCCGTTATCTCCTTGGACTTCACCGGAGGAGCAACCACTAATCAGCATAGCAAACAGTAACAGCAGACTACAGATAACCTTAAAATTTTTCATGTACACTCTCCTTTCAAACTACTTAACTAATTCCATTCTTATGGTTTTTCGCCTTCGTAGTTTATCCGAAAGAATTCCACCAATTTCATACAATGTTCAAAAATGCATCCACAAGACTTAATCCACCTATCTATATTTTACTCCAACCAAATTCCCACCTTACAACACTGCGCCAAAGCATCAGGTAGCACAGAAGCCCTTCCGAAGAAGGGCCTCCCACGATCCACTTTAGATATCAGCATCCCTTCAGGATGCCTGATCGCCTCTCCAACAGGAGAATTGCTCGGTCCCAATACCAATCCTAGCATTCTGCGCAATCAGCCTTCAGGCCCACGTAGTCGATACGGCCACCGTGATTGGCTGTAAAAAAGAAACCCTTCCGAAGAAGGGCTTCCTGTGGTAAAAAAAGTGTTTGTAGGCTTGTTAATAAAGTATTATACCGGGTCTGCTCTCACAGACCATTGATGTCCGTCTCTGATGTCATTCATGATGTCATTCTATGGTGTACTTCGTGATGTAGCAATCCTCAGAAGATGAGGCAGTGCCGGGACCGAGTCCCGGCTGCCCAAATCATCTCGTCAGGTATGTCAATTCTAAGATGTCTGTCTATCTATATGCTTGTAGTACTGGTTTACAGGATGTAAGGCAGCAGAGTGTAGATGGCGCTAGACTTAACCAAGTCTGCAACTCTGGTGGTCTCGTCAGGTCTGTGGCAAGCTGCTACATCTCCAGGGCCAATGATTACTGACGGAATGTGGTAACGTCCGCAGAAAGCTACGGCGTTGGTAGAGTAACGGCAAGGTCCTGGGATCAGGTCTGCGCCGTAGAGCTCTTTGTTTACTTCACGAGTAGCGACTACTAGTGGGTGGTTCTCTTCAGTCTTCCAGCTGGGGAAGTAGAGTTCCTGACCGAAATCAGTGTTCTTGTAACCACGCTTGTCGTAGTAAGGCATGTAAACCTTGTGAGGCTCTTCGCCGAGGGCTTTGGTCACATAGTCTTTAACCTGGCCGAT
>DAOUPV010000072.1 GCA_030625965.1 Clostridia bacterium | reverse complement strand
AAGGAAATTTATAAATGTACTAATTGCGGTAAGATATATTGGAAAGGAAGTCATTATGATAAATTAATGATTTTCATTGAAAAAATAATGAACGAAAGAAAAGTGAAAGATTAGGGTGGGAAGAATAAACCTTCTAATTATTTCTCCAAATAGGATAAAGGAATATAAGCTCTAGTAATACAAAGCAGAATTTACAGAAATCCTAGGATTGTGGACTACAAATCCGCAGGTCAGGGGTTCGAATCCCTTTTGGCGTGCCATACCGAAAGCCTTTATTTGCATAGATTCTCGGTTTCGTTTATGCAAAAAAATCACCCTAAGAGGGATTTGCATCCCTTCTGATGTGCCACATAAAAAAGCACCAAATCCATCATAGCGGGTTGAGGTGATTTTTTATGTTCTTTTTTGCACAAAATATGTTCTTTTTTTCACTTATTTGTCTATGAACAGTTAAAAAGATTTAAGAAGAGTAGCAAATGAGTTATAATGCTTATATCCAAAGATCTATATATTTAGATAATACGGTATAAGAGAGGGGGGAGTTAAAATCGAATTAGAAGAGAAAAAGAAACTATTGAACCACAAAGCGGAAGTATTAAAAGCGCTTGCACATCCAGCTCGATTATGTATTATCAGTTGTCTAATGCAGACGAATGGTTGTAATGTTACAGAATTGCAAAGACAACTCAAATTACCACAGTCGACAATGTCACAGCATGTTGCCAAACTAAAGTCTCAGGGAATCATTGCGGGTGAACGTTGTGGCGTTGAAATTACTTATCAAATTGTAGATCCAGAGATTAATGAGATGATGAAGCATTATCTGAAAGATTTGTTTATTCTACTTGAAAGTGAGGACCGAAGCGATGACAAGTAAGAGAGTTGGTCTGTTTTTGGCAAGCATGATTGTATGGGTATTACTTGCCGGTGTAGCGGCGGAGGAGTTGATTCTAGGTGTGGTCGTTTCCATGCTCATTGCTCTGCTCTTCGGTAAGGCATCAATATACACATTCGATATCAAATGGGTTACGAGAAGCCTTCTGTTTTTAGTAAAGTATGTGCCTGTCTTTGTGATTGAACTCATTAGAGCAAACATCGACGTCGTGGTTAGAGTGTTAAATCCTAAGTTGCCGATCAATCCGGGTTTTGTAAAAGTTCCTACAGAATTGAAGGGCGATTTTGCAAAATTAATGCTGGCAAACTCAATTACACTGACCCCGGGTACCATAGCATTGGATGCCGATGATTCCAATCTATATGTGCACTGGATCGATGTGAAGCAAGTTAATGGCAAAGTTGATAGGCTTGCAGTCAGTGGCCCCTTTGAACGTATATTAGGGAGGGTATTTAAATGATGGAGATTATTTTTTTTGTACTAGTCGGTTTAGGTTTGATATGCGGTGGATACCGTTTGATGACAGGTCCGAGTGCATTTGATCGAATCTTAGGTCTGGATACTGTTAATATTATTTTGGTTGGGGTGCTCTTGATGATTGCACATATGCTCAACAGTTCACTCTATTTGGATATTGCTCTGGTATTTGGAGTACTGGCTTTCATGGAAACGATTGTGCTTTCAAAATATGTCGGAGGTGCTAAATGAGTATTATTGCTTGGGGATTAATCATTATTGGCGGCCTTTTTTATGGTCTTGGTGGCCTAGGGGTATACCGCATGCCTGATGTTTATAATCGCGCTCAGGCTGGAACCAAAGCGACAACGCTTGGAACCTTATCATCAATTCTAGGATTAATGATCCTTCATCCGGAGTGGATTGCGAAATTATTCTTAATTATGGTTTTTATCATTGTAACCAATCCAATCGGGAGTTCTACATTGATCAGGAATGCGTTTGTTAAAGGTGTGAAGCCTGTTGAAGGCACACAAGTGGAAGACTTTACACTTCCTTCTCGAAAGGAGAGCAACGAATGAGCATGGTACTAATTTTAGAATGGGTAGTTGGTATAGCTCTAATAGGTGGCGCAATTGCTTGTGTGACGACAGAAAATATTTTGGCTGCAATCGTGCGTTTATCACTACTAAGCATGGTGGCCGTTGTGGCTTTCGCGCTGATGCGGGCACCCGACGTTGCCTTGACAGAAGCTGTTATTGGTTCTGGTCTAGTGACGTTTGTCTTTGTGGTTACTGTTAAAGAATTGTTTGCGAAGGAGGATAAAAATGAAGAAGTTCATTAGTTTTCTCCTGATACTCGTCTTGGCATTTTTCTTAATGACATCATTAAATAGCAGCCTGGATTTCTTTAACCCTCCTAATAGTTTGGATGAAACGCGAATGAGCAATGCTTTTATTCATAAGAATGCTTCAGGTGGATCTGATCCGGTTGAATTTGGAAAGAGTACTGGTCTGGAGGATGGATCTGCAAACATTGTTACCAGTGTTGTTGTAGATTATAGATCGTTTGATACTCTCGGTGAGATCACTGTCTTATTTATTTCCGCTCTTGGCGTTGGATTGCTTTTGGGTGCTGGAACAGGCGCAAAACAAAGAAGTGGATTCATATTGAAGACTGCAGCAAAGCTTATATCACCATTAATGATGGTTACAGGAATCTTCATCTTTACACATGGCCATTTGACCCCTGGTGGTGGATTCCCTGGTGGTAGCATGATGGCAACTGCATTCTTACTAAACTACTTTGGATCAGGTTCCATTAGTACTGATTTGAAGTCTTTAAAGTGGATGGAAAGTTTAGCTGGCGTTTTCTACATTGTGATAGGTTTGATCGGGCTTTTTGTTGCTGGTAGTTTTCTACAAAACTATTTACCAACAGGAACGGTTGGTCATTTGTTCAGTGCGGGAATTATTCCTATCATCTATGTACTAGTAGGCTTGAAAGTCGGCTCGGAAGTATCAGGAATCATTGCTGATTTTTCTAAATCGGAGGTGACTTCATGATTCAATTTGCTGGAATAGCTCTAATCCTTATTGGAATCTACGGCCTGATGACGACTAAGCATATGATAAAGCTGATAATAGCGCTCAATGTTTTAGAGTTAGGCGCAAACATATTTATCATCAGTGTAGGTTTTGTGAAAAATGGTCTGGCACCGATTTTAACGGCTGACGTGCCTTCAGATTTATTGAACTTTGTTGACCCACTTCCCCAAGCTATGGTTTTAACCGCCATCGTAATTGGCTTCGGTGCTACGGCATTAGGGTTAGCAGTTGCAAGAAAAGTTTATGGCAAATATCAAACTTATGATCTTAGTGTAATTGGAGGTGAAGAATAATGTGGTCTCCAGTATGGCTTATCGTTTTACCTCTTTTGATGGCATTTATTTCTGTTGTCATTAAAAAGCAACAATATTTGTTATTGAATTTAAGCATTTTACTGAATTTGGCAGTGCTATATCTCGCACCACAAGGTATGGTCATCATCGGTGGATTTAGACCGCCATTCGGTATTAGCTTGAATTTTGACAGGTATGCTTTCATTTCACTACTCTTGATACAGGTGCTCATGTTGTTTGCAACATTCATCGCTGGACCTTTGGCCAAAAAATATGGAACTGTGCTTCTTGTTCTGTTGGCAGGGATTAACGGAATGTTACTGACAAATGATTTATTCAATCTGTTTGTAATGATTGAAGTCGTTTCAATCGCTTCATTCATCATCAGTACTTCAAATGGAAAATTCACACATACTTTCCACTATCTAATTCTGGCAAGTGTGGGTGGTGTATTCTTTCTGCTAGGTGCAGTCATGGTTTATGCCTATACAGGGACTTTGGTTGTTCAAGGGTTGTTTGCGACGCTTGGTCAGTTGCCAAATGCGATTTCATTGATCCCGATGATGCTGATTATCTTAGGGTTGGCAGTGGAGCTGAAACTCATGCCAGTAGGCAGTTGGGCCAAAAACATATATGGTAACTCCAATGTGTTAACCGGACCAATTTTTGCAGCTGTTTTAGCACCGGCTTTTGGCTTTGTCTTTGGACGAATGATGGGTGAGGTCGTTGTGCTTAATCCGATAACGGGGTATACATTGCTGTTCATGGCAATTGCCACTTTTGTGTTGGGTGAGCTGGCAGCCTACAGACAGAAAGATCTGCTTAAGACATTGGCATTCTCAAGCATAGCGCAGTCAGGATTGGCAATCATCTTGTTCACACTGAACTTGCCATTTGCAGCGATTTTACTCTTAATCAACAATGCGCTGGCGAAGAGTATTCTGTTCTGGGTTGCAACTGGCGTTTCGACGGCCTATGAAACTTCTTCAATGAAGGGTTTGAGAGGAGTATTTTATAATCATAGAATACTCGGAATCACATTTTCTATCGCAAGTTTATCTTTAGTAGGTATTCCGCTATTCTTAGGATTCTACGCAAAGGTTACTGCGGTTATGGCAATATTTACAACAGGCTTGATTTGGATCCCGGTAGTAATCTTGGCAACAGCAATTATTGAAGGTGCGTATATGATGAAATGGTTGTTGCAATTATGGTCCCCAGCCAAGGAAGGGCATTTAGCATCAACTGAGGAAGTGCCAGAAAAGAGAGAAGCACTCAATATGACTCAGATAGTGGCTGTTTGTTTGGTAGCCTTGATCTTATTTGTATTCGGCCTTGTTCCGCAAAGAGTAGGTCGGGTTCTGAGTGTTGCTTCTCAAGCTGAAATTTCCCAAGTTGAAACGGTAGCAGAAGGGGGGGGACAATAATGACTATGATTTTTATTTTTCTGGGCTTGAGTTTATTACTGAGCTACGTTCTCTCTAGAAAGCAACCGACACTGGGTGCATACTTTACGATAATCGCATCACTTGCTGGATTGATCAGTGTATATTTGCTTAGAAACTCGGTTGGCGTTACAGAGTCGTTCTATTATCTAAATTTTCAAATTACGACCATCGGGTGGTATTTCGCAATGATACTGCTGACAGTCTATTTTACTTCGGCATTCTTCAATCCGTTTTGGATGGACGAGCTGATTTATCCGGCTGCTTACAACTCCTTATATCTACTGTCATTGGTAGGAACGATAGGATTGTTTTTTGCACAGGATCTTATGACACTTTTCATTTGTTGGGAGACTGCAGTCTGGTCTTCTATGCTGATTGTTCAACAAGGTAAGTCAAGGCAAGCTGCCTGGGTGTATTTTGTAATCAGTGCGATAGGTTCGATGTCGACCTTGTTTGCGGTCTTATTGACGATGTACCTCTCGGGTACGAGTGAAATCACAGGAGCACTTACCTATTTCACAACGGCACCTGTCGCGGGGGCGTTGGTTTTTGGAGCGTTCATTCTTGCCGGGCTCACAAAGATCGGTATTTTCCCATTCCATGTATGGTTGCCACTAGCACATGGTAGTGCACCGCATACTTTTTCACCTGTATTGTCTGGTGGACTAGTTAAGATGGGCGCTTATATTGCTTATTTGAGTGTAGCCGTATTTCCTGCGTATCAAGTGTTTGGCGATAGTCTGAAGATACAAGGTGTACCACTGCCAATCTATGGTCTGATGATTCTGGGGGCGGCAAGTATTGTTTACGGCACCTTACGTGCCATTCAACAAGAAGATGCCAAACGATTATTGGCATATTCATCCGTTGCGAACGGTGGTTATATCCTCATTGGAATTCTGATGATGGATCAGATGGCGTTTGCAGGCGGATTAATGCATCTACTAAATCACGCGGTTGCATCTGCAGCAGCCTTCTTAGCGATTGCCGCAGTAGCAAAACGTACTGGAACAACGAAGATGAGCGAGTTGGGTGGAATAATTCATCGCATGCCCATAACGTACACCGTTTATCTAATAGCGATTATTTCAATGGCCGGGATACCGCCGATGGGTGGCTTCGTTTCTAAATGGCTGATTTTCCAAGGTCTCTCCGAGAAGGGTCTCATTCTATTGGCAACTGCTGCGGCATTTGGTTCGATAGGCTCATACATGTATGTTTTCAGACCTCTAAGTGCCGTGTTCTTGGGTCAGTTGGCCCCGAAATATGAGCACATCAAGGAAGCGAATCCAGTCATGGTGACAGCGATGCTGATTCTTACAGCGATGTCCTTGTTATTGGGTGTTTTACCAAATTTAGTTTTAAAGACAATAGCAAAAATTCAAATTGAGTTAGGAATCAATCCAATCATTGTCAACGGAACGGCAACCTTAACGGAGAATGGTTCCGTGGATATGTTGCAGGTGTTTACAGTATTTGGCTTTGGATTCTTGTTAATCCTCATTCTATTCATGGTATTGCCTAAGAGTAGAAGGGTTGGCCTAATGGACACCTACACATCGGCAGAGTTTATACACACACCTGAATTGCTGCACTACGGTCATAGTTTCTATGCACCATTTGAGAGGCTGTATGAGAAGTGGCCATCAGTGTTACCTTTGTATAAGCGCATGTCTATGAAATTGAGTGAATTGGGTGAATGGGCTGAGAGTTTCTTCTTCCATCCTGATCCTAACCGTGCTGTCTTATGGATTGTTGTCGTGGCGATTGTTGTGATAATTGGAGGTGCCCAATGACATTGATGAATTTTATTTATGGATTTCTGGCAGTATTGGGTGCATTTGTGTTTCAAACCAGTTTGACAGGCATTAACAGAAAGGTCACTGCAAGACTGCAAAAACGAAGAGGCCCTAAATGGTATCAACAGTTTATAGATATTTTTAAGGCATTCAGTAAGTCTTCAATCACTCATGGCTGGGTTTATGATTTTGGAGCAATTATGGCTTTAGGCGGCATTGCGGCAACCGTTATTTTTATTCCGGTGGCCGGTATGCAGGCTTTTCCTGGCTTGGACAATATTTTTGTAATCTCCTATGTGCTAGCTGTAGGAATGCTTGGAATGGCTATGAGTGCAGCCGGATCAGGTAATCCCTGGGCAAGTATCGGCGTTTCCAGAGCATTGACCAACATGCTAGCCTATGACATTCCTTTTATGGTTGTTGTGTTCACTTTGATTTACCAACATAACACCGGTTCTGTCAGCGAGCTGGCAAGTATTCAACAGGGCGTGGGCATCTTGGGTTGGAACTTCTTTAAGCTTCCACTCGGTGGTATTGTCTCAGTAATCGCATTGTTTGGCATGCTTGGTAAGAAACCGTTCGACTCATTTATTGCGCCTGCTGAAATTGCATCAGGTCCAATGGTCGAATACGGTGGCAAGCAGCTAGGGATGATGTTCACTTTGCACGAATTAATGACATTTATTGAAGTGTCACTGATTTTGAATCTGTTCTTTGGTGGCGGAGAAACGCTGTTGATTTACATGGTAAAATATGCGATTCTATACACTTTCACAAACATTGTGTCCGGCGTAATGCCACGTTTCAAAATCGATCAGGCTGTGACATTTTTCTACAAAGTACCACTTGGATTGGCATTTATTCAGGGACTACTAGTAATTTACTTAGGATGGGGGTATTAGGATGCATGAGGTTCAAAAAAATGACCGCTCATTGTGGGAAGTAGTCGGTGATTACTTCAGAGCGAACTCTATCTGGATGAAATGGTACTGTACCGGATGTGGTGCGATTGAAATGCCGCCAACGATGACATCGAGATTTGATATGGAGCAATTGGGCATGGGTCCTATGGCGACACCTAGACAGGCTGATGTCTTGCTCATAACTGGTTATCTGAGCACCAAGACGTTGAGACGTGTTATTTATTCTTACGAACAAATGCAAGATCCTAAATATGTTGTAGGCTTCGGATCATGTACATTGAACGGCGGGATTTACTACGACTCGTATGCGACAATCAATCAACTTGATAAATACTTGCCGGTGGATCTATATATCGCAGGGTGCATGCCAAGACCTGAGGCAATTATGAATTCTTTCGGAGAATTGATAGAAATGATTAAAAAAGGTGAAGCAAAAGGTTGGAAGCACTATAAAGAGAATCATGAGTGGTATAAAGCCAACCAGATGGATTCATTAGGGGAGGTCATCATTCATGACGAATTCCATGAGTAATTGGATTGAAACATTGGAAAAGGATCTTGGGGTGGAAGTCTTGGACAGCCCTGCTAAACTACAATATTTTATAGATGTAGAGCACACGAATGTTCATCAGACACTAGCCTATTTAAGACATGTCGGCTTTACTCAAATGAGTCTTCTGAGTTGTATTGATTGGATTGAACAAGGCAAGTTCCAATTGATATGCATACTCATGAATTGGGAAAACGGCGTGCATATGCTGGTTAGAACCATGCTCGATAGAGAAAATCCGGAATTTACGACCATCACGGATATTTATCCTGGTGCAGTATATTATGAGCGTGAGATTCACGAATTCTTCGGTGTGCATTTTAGAGGGAATCCGACGTATCAGAAGCCATTGTTCTTAGAGCGTTGGGACGATATGCCACCTTTGAGAAAGGATTTTGATCCGCAAGCCTATTCGGATTCTAAATTCCCCAGACGTGAGCATCCGCATGTCTTTAAAACGAAAGTCGTGGAGGTGACAGAATGAAAGAGGTAAAATTATTTTTAGGGCCTCAGCATCCTGGCATGCATGGTAACTACTCGGTTCATATGTATGTTGATGGCGACATGATAAAGAAGGCAAGACCTACGCCCGGATTCCTGCACAGAGGTTTCGAAAAGTTGATGGAACGTCGGCTGTGGATGGGAAATCTGGCTCTGATACCTCGTATCTGCGTTGTTGAACCGGATATCAATGAAATGGTCTATGCAATGGGCATTGAGGCATTAGCTGGTGTTGAAGTGCCTGAAAGAGCCCACTGGATCAGAATGATGATTCTTGAATTGGGCCGTTTGGCAATCCACATGATGGCAATCGGTGGAATCGGTGGACCAACGGGCATGTATACGGCAACCTATTGGGGGATCGCGCAACGTGACTTGATTCTCGATCTTTTTGAAAAAATTACTGGCGCCAGAATCTATCATATGTATATTGTTCCAGGCGGGGTTAGAAAAGATCTGCCAGAGGGTATCTTGGAAGATGTGACCAAAGTGCTGGATCAGTTGGAGAAAAACTTACCGGAATATGAAGAGTTGATCTTAAGACACCCGATCATCCATGCGCGTATCAAGGACAATATCATGTTGCCAGAATCTGTAGTCTGGGAGCTTGGAGTAACGGGTATTGGGATGAGAAGTGCGACCGGGACTGAAAACGATTTGCGCAAGGTCAAGCCTTATGCAAGATACGACCAAGTGGAATTCGATGTTCCGACAGCAACCTATTCCGATGCGTTAACTCGTATGCAATTGAAGTATCAAGAGATGCATCAGAGTATACGCATAATAAGACAGGTGATGGAGAAGATGCCTAAGGAAGGACCCGTCCGTACGAATTTCTCGGCAGGATCTGCACTCAGGTTCACTGTGCCAGAAGGCATGGTCTATACAGCCGTGGAATCCAGTCGTGGCGAATATGGTTACTTCATCGTCTCAGATGGTAAAGAGCAGCCGTATAGAATTGCTGTACGGGGGGCTTCATATCCACAAGGATTATTAGGCATAGAAAAATACTTGACGGGATACCGCATTGATGATGCATCCATTTGGATGGATACCATGGGTGTCTGCTCGCCAGAAATAGATCGGTAGGTGTTTTATGAATAAGTCAAAAAGTTTGTTTTCACCCATAAGAGCGTGGAAGTATTTATTTAGAGAGCCAGTAACGATAGCAAAAAAAGATATTTTTGTGAATCCAAGAGAGTCTTCAGATCGATACAGAGGTTTCCATCTGAATGATTTAAGCAAATGTATCGGCTGTGGCACCTGTGCAGAGATATGTCCGACAAAGGCTATCAATATGGTTCCTGTTGAGGGGTTGATCCACGAAGAAGGCAAGAAAGACGAAAGACCTGCATTTGATTACGGAAGATGTAGTTTTTGTGGCTTGTGTGTCGATGTTTGTGCCTCCGATTCCCTTAACATGTCCAAAGAATATCTTCACCTTTCAAAGGATGCAGAGAGTTTTTACTATCTCCCTGATGCTGACGGAATCCATGGGAAAGAATTCAAAAAGGGTTACCAGAGAGATGAAGTTTCTGAATTGCTTGATTTGGAAAGACAAATCATGGCACATTCTGACCCTTCGCGAAAATCTTCATTTATCGAAATCATGAAGGGTTACACGAAAACGCAAGCACTTGAAGAAGCAGCTAGATGTGTAGACTGTGGGATTTGTACTGATACGTGTCCTGCGAATATGAATATTCCTGAATATATTCGAGCTGTATTCGATGACGATATGGAAGAAGGGATCCGTCAGATCTACAAGACCAATCCCCTCGCAAATGTCTGCGGCCGGATATGTACGCATACGTGCGAAGGTGTCTGTGCGATAAGCCATCGTGGTGAACCAGTCGCGATCAGATGGTTAAAGCGTTACATTGTTGACAATGCATCGGAAACAGAATATGAAACGGGTGCGCTCGCTGAAGTTACAGCCCCTGTCAATGGAAAGATTGCAATCGTTGGATCGGGACCTTCTGGTTTGTCTTGTGCGTTCTATCTGAGGACGTTGGGTTATGAGGTTACTATATACGAAGCCCAGGGTTTACCTGGTGGAGTTATCCGTTATGGTGGGCCAGAGTACAGGCTACCTGAAGCAAGTGTGCTGAAAGACATCGGTATGATTGAAAAAGCTGGCGTTAAATTCATATGTAATACCAAGGTTGGGGTGGACATTGAACTTGAAACCCTGCACTCTGAATATGATGCTGTATTCTTGGGAACAGGTTTCTCTTTATCTAGACCTTTGAAAATACCAGGATATGAACATCAGAATGTACTGTATGCGATTCCATTCCTCGCTTCTGTCAGAGATTATATTAGAGATCTTGGTCCTATGCCGGTTGTAGATAGAAAAGCTGTTGTAATCGGCGGTGGAAACGTGGCATTTGACGTAGCCCGTTCGCTAATAAGAATACAAGAAATTCTTTATGGTGAGTCGTATGTCCAAATGGCAGTACTCGAAGATGTCGATGCATTGCTGGCGGACAAGGAAGAACTTGAAGAAGGCTTGGAAGAGGGACTGAAAGGTTACTTCGCCTATGGTCCTAAATCCATTGAAATTTCAGGTGACAGTATTGCTGGATTGCACATAACTAAGGTGGCATCAATTTTTGATGCTGAAGGTCGCTTCAATCCATCATATGATGAGAGTGACAAGAAGTTCCTTGAAGGAACCCAGGTTTATATGGCGATAGGCCAGATGCCGGAGTATGCGTATTTAAACGACGAGATGCGTGATCAATTATTGACTAAACGCGGTCAAATTG
>DAOUPV010000082.1 GCA_030625965.1 Clostridia bacterium | reverse complement strand
TCCGTATCGAAATGAGGATCCACGCCCTTTAAGAGAGCCATACCAGTAGAAATGGTTCCCGTCTGCATACCATAGAAGGCCACCATGTTCTCCAAGACGTTCTCCTTGAATACCCGTCTCAGCATGAACGAGGTATAGGCTAAAGTCAGAATACCCCCTATGGTCGACAAGAGCATCACAGGAACAAAATACTCCCGGAAGGCATAGATGGATATGGCCGCAATGGATGCCGTGATCATATAGTCGAAGGTGGTGCCGGAGATCCGCTGCAAGAGATAGTTATTGGCCACCTCTCCCTTGATTACGCCCACGCCCTTCAGCTTCTCTATGATTTTTCTGGTCAGGATGCCGTAGATGCTCCCTATATTGAAATGGAAGCCCCAGAGCAGTGTCGCGAATGTCGCACCGAACGTTCCCAGGGGCAACAAGAGCTTGGTCAGTCCCACCAAGGTCAGATAGGTCATCAGGTAGACCAGCCCAATCAGGAAGAGCTGGTAGGTCACCTTGTCCAGAGTTTCACTGAGAGACAGTTCCATGGGTTGGTCAGTTTCCACCTCCAGCTTACGCTCCACGATGACCGTGCGGTCATGGCTCTTGACCTTCCTTCTTCTGACCAAGATATTCATGAAAGGTATGCCGATGATCGAGGCCCAGAGGAAGCCAAAGGTTGCCATGGTAAGTCCGATGTTACCACCGCTCATGAACCCCAATTCTTCCCATTGGGAACCGATAGAGAATGCCTGTCCTGGTCCCTGTCCATAGGAAAGAGGTAGTAGCAGTCCGAAGCCCACAAATAGATCCGGATAGATGGTATTCATCAGGATCAGTACCAGGACTAACCCCACAATCCCCTGCACCAGGTAGGTGCTCACAATATAGATACCCGAACTAACAATGTTCTTGGTCCTTTTGTTGTTCCTGGACTTAAGAGATAAAGCAATGAATCCGATGGCCATAAGATGGTAGACGATCATGCCCAGAATGTTGGTATCCATATGGATGACACCCAGCACCTCTCTACCCAGCAACAGGCCGGTAAAGCCCGCAATGATGGATGTCGGTATAATCACTTTCTTAAAGATAGGCACTTTTCGATTGATGGCATTGGCAATAAAAATAAATAATGACAGATAACAGAAGTACAACATTAGATTCCAACCGTTTTCCATATCATACTCCCTTCTTCAGATAGATTATAGCCGTTGTCCATTTGTTTACAGATTCCAATCCCCCGTGAAAATACACTCTCTTGAGCAATGCATCATCGGTGTAAAACTCCAACATATGATTGCCCTGGACGTTCACCCCGGACAAGCGGCTCATCTCATACCACTCACCCTCGCAATACAGTCCTCTCTCGTCTAGCTTCAGGTTGGACGACTTAGTCCCCTTTAGTCTCCCTTCCTTGTCAAAGGTCTTAACATATATCGATTTTGAGAAGACTGCCTCCCCCAGGAGCGATAACAAGTTTTCCTTCAGTTCATCCTTCTGCCAGTCGTTCCACCTGGAAACTGTATCAAAATGCAATATGTTACCGCTAACCAGATCCAGGAAACCATATTCCGTATACTGCACCTGGTAACCGCAGACATTGCAGGTCAGATCATGCTTCTTGGAATGCAATGAATCGAAGGCCTGGCATTCAGGACAGATGAATAAGAGTCTTTCTAGTGATTCCGCCCTTTTCCTGCCCTTGTAGGGTACTGGATCCTTCGCCTGTTCCTCTTCCTCGCGGTGCTCCAAGGCCTCTGTGATCCTGGAAAATACCTGGTCCACATCCAACTCATCAATTTCCTCCGGAGTCAGAACCCGGGTATATCTAAGGCTTATCCTGCCCTTTCTCTTACTTTCGGCCCAGCGAGGATTGCTTAGGTTCCCTCCCTGGATGTTCACTATTACCACCGGCATCTTGAGTAACTTGATCAGTTTGGCCGTCGAAATAAATATGGGCTCGGTGTGACCGTCCCAACTCCTTCCGCCCTCCGGGAAGATTCCGATATGCATACCCCGGTTCTTGCGGTCGATCAGGTGTCGGATGGCCCGCAAATCGCTTTTGTTCTTGGTTTTGGGAACAGCATCAAAAAACCTAAGGATATGTCCCAAAGGCCAGATTTTGAAAAAACGGTCCGAACAGACGAAGCTTATGATATCATCGATGGGCACACTGAGGTAGAATGCATCCCAGTTGGTGACGTGGTTGGACAGAAAGAGAAACGGACCTTGGTCCTGGTTGAAGTGGTCCGTATCGAAATGGATATCCTCACGGAAGAGGATGATGGATTTGATGATCTTTTGAATGGCTCTTTTGATGAATTCGCTCATAAGATTTCCTCTAAGTTGGTCTCACAAGAAAAGCATGCATTAGATTCCGTATAATTAATCATATATATAATTCTAGCAAAAGAAAAGGAGAATCCCAAAATTGGAATTTTCCTGATGCTTTCATTTCTCTGTATGCAGTTCAAGCCGTACTGCAATCCTCTAGAGGATTCGTATCTACCCGATTTTAACCAGTTGATCAACCTGACTGCTCAACTCTTCCTTGCTTCTTGCGGGTTTACTGGGTGGTGAACCTTGCAGGCAAAAGCAATCGATAAAACTGCCCTTCTTCTTCTCGATAATATCCTTATAGAAGCTTTTGCGAGCCTCTGTATTTTCAACAGATGGATTAGCCTGGGTAGTCATAACGTAAACTTCCTTGCCCTCAAAATCCACATTCTCCAATACGGAATTTATTGCCGGGGTAGTTTTTCCCGCCCATACAGGAGTCGCCAGTATGATCCTGTCAAAAGTAGATATTTCATCGTATAGCGAACTGTCCAACTCCGCTTTTTTGGCTTTAGATGCATTCATACCACCCTTAATGAAACCAATGATTCCGCCATAGTTGGTTTTATCATCAAGCTTGATTACCTTCGCATCAATCTTTTCCGCTAGGTATAGTGCTGCCATTTTCGTGTTCCCTGTTTTTGAATAATACGCAATACATGTCTTCATGTTTTCTCCCTTCCTTTCATTGTCATTGATCACAATGCTCAATGACTATGATATGAAAACCCCACCTCGACAGTCATGATTACTCTTATCATTCTCACTCTAGCAAAAGCTCATGTTACTGTTGCTAGCTCCGTTATTAGCACCCGTTCGCGAATCTAGCAGTTATTTCCACATACTATCGTTTTCCGATTTTCCACTATGCGTTGATACCAGCATACACGTTATCCAAGACAAAAACATACTATTCATGGATGAAGTAAAAAAGTGACACTCGAATATGCATCCATCAACAACAAAGGAGAATTCCATATTGGAATTCTCCTTTGTACAGGTCTGTCATGTTCTTCTATGTCATCATTACCATTATATCAGTTAAGCTTACGTCGCTTTATGATGCTTCCTTTTGGTCTACCATTTGGCTCTGCTTCCCAAGTCATACACTTCTGTATATCCCAGGATTTCCAGCATCTTGGCTGCCTTCATGCTTCTAGCTCCAGTTTCGCAATATACAATAACTGGTCTGTCCTTCTTGATCTTGGCATGTGCTGCAGTCTTAATAGTATGGAATGGCATCAAGGTGCTGCCGGAGATATTCCCCCGGTGATACTCACCTTCAGTACGTACATCCAACAATATAGCTTTTTCTTCTTTGATTTTCTTTTTGGCAGTTTCCTTATCGATCATCGTCCTTCCTCCATACTTTACTCTCTTATAGATACTAAACAAAACAAGTGCCGCTATGGCTGGGATCAGTATATCCATGTGAGACTCCTATGCATTCTGAAATGCGCCATAAGGACACATTTGCAGACATCTACCGCATTGCACGCATTTCTCTTCATCAATGGTCGGCGCGCCAAATCCCTGCTGTATGATGGCTCCGGTCGGACAATAGGATACGGAGGGACAGGGATGGTTCTGAGGACATCGTTGTGCTACTACAGCTATGCTCATATTTTTCTCCTTTATTTTCAACATATGTTCTATACCCCCTCGGGGTATGTATAGAGAATATCAGAATCCTGTTCTCCTGTCAAAAGAAATTGAAAGATTCTTCAAATCATTTCATGTAGCAATTTTTTTAGTAGCTCCTCATCCACCTCTTCTGGATGGTTCCTCAGTTTCCCCTTGTCCTGGTAAACCTCACGGGCATCACTCTGGATACGGCTTTCTGCGAGGTCTAGTTTGCCGAAATATGTCTCTACCGAAGAGCGCATGAACTGTTCAAACGCCTCGAAATCCGCAAATCCCATTTCTTCCAGCAGCTCTCTTACCTTATCCTGCCATGGGTGATACCGCATCCAGGGTAGGACCGTTCTGGCTGTGGCCACCCCATGCGGTTCATCATTTCGGATGGTCAATCGGTAACCCAAGGCATGCGGCAGGCTGGTGCCAGTATGCGCGATGGCCATGCCACCGTACATCGAGGCGATGACCAGGTGCTCCAGGGCAGTATCGTCTTCTCGCTTCGTCTGAAATAGCTCTTTACTCTTAGCGAAATGCTGTAGTCCCAATCTAACCAGATCATCCGAGTAGAAGTTGGATTTACTGGAGAGTGAGCTTTCCAGAAGATGCATCATGGCATCCAGTCCTGTGGTGACCAAAAGAGGCCTGTTCATGCTCTTAAAATACTTGGGATCTATAACAGAGAAGATCGGCCAGATCCTCTGGGGGATACTGCCTTTGGTCTGCTCCTCTGTTTTGGTCAGAATGGCATAGGGTGTTACCTCGCTGCCAGTGCCTGCTGTGGTCGGTATGCAAACCACCGGTACGTGGGCCTGGGCTTCAGCCTCGAACAGGTCCCTGGCCTCCAGGTCTATATAGGCTAACAGCACTGCCATGGCCTTAGCCGCATCCAGTGGCGAACCACCCCCGATTGCCACTACAAAATCTGCCTGCATATCGCGGCCCAGAACAGCCCCCGCATCCACGCAAGCATAATCCGGATTAGGGATCACCCCATCAAAGTGCACATACTCAATATTGTTTTCTTCCAAAACCGCCACCAGATCCTGAAGCGCACCTGACTCCTGCGCTGCATGCTTGCCTGTCACGATCAAGGCCGTCTTGCCCAGTTCCTTAAGGGCTTCCGCCTGGCCTTTCAGTGCTTGATCACCAAAAACGATCTTCGTGGGGATGTTTATTCTTGTCAGCATCACTGCCTCCTTTTCGTTCTTATATTCACACTCTTACTCATTCACATATAGATATGACTATATTATAAAGGATTTTCCTCTCACTGAAACGAAATATTAGACATAAGTAGATATCCGATCGAAATGCTACTGGGAGGTGATGCTATGAAAACACTGGATAGAAATAAGGTCAATCGATATCTTATGCACAAACAGCATCTTAGCCAGGATAGCAAAACCGATGATATCCTGCGGATAACCAGGGATATAATGGGCCTGCATGCTACCGTGCCGGCTACCTCGTATCTGTCCCTCCTGGCCCGCACCAGGCAGTTCAATAAGGATATGCTGGCCAAGCGCTCTATGAAGAGAAGGCACTCGCTAGGATTAAGTGCCTTCGGCACACCATATTCATCCTTCCCGAAGATTTAGTGCCATTGGTCTTTGCCGCCACTAAAAGTCTATCCAGCCTCTCTCCAAGTCAATATGAAAAATACCTGGGTATTGCCAAAGAGGTATACGACACGATGGCGGACTCCATTACTACCATACTGCGTGGCAGACATCTTACTGCCAGTGAATTGAAAAAAGAACTTTCCGCCACGGAAAGCCTCACGCGGATCATCAACCAGATGTGTGATCAGGGTCTGCTCGTCCGGGGTATGCCCAAATCGGGCTGGAAGAGTAACCTGCACTACTACCATCTGTTTAAAGATCTCTATCCAAAAATCGACCTCGAAACCTATGATGAAGTTGACGCTATAGGCCTCTTGATCAAGCTATACATCCGGTCCCATGGTCCAGTCAGCGTCACTGATATCTCCTGGTGGAGTGGTCTTGGTAAAACGCTCGTACACCGGCACCTGGATAATCTTGGAGACTGGCTCGTACATACCGGTATCACTGGACTTGAAGGTGACTTTATGATGTCCCAATCCGACTGGGATTCACTGACCTCTTTCGCTCCTCTAAAAGATGAAACAGTTAACCTGCTGCCCATGCTGGATCCCTACATCATGGGTTACAAGGACCGGAAGCGCTACCTGGACCCCAAGGACTACCACTACATATTCGATCGAAGCGGCAACGCCGCACCCACCATCCTCCTGAACGGCCAGATCATTGGGGTATGGGACGTTTCGCCCAGCCAGCAAAACATCATCAAGATGCTACTGTTCTGCAAGGATGTCCCTCAACAGGTTATAACGCAGATCAACCATTCTGCCTCTGAAATCGGAACCTTTATTTCGGATCAAGAAGTAGAAATCCAACACTGTGAGAAGATGCTGCCTCTGCGCGAACGTACCGCCGGCGGATTTATGACACCGCTTCGGAATTCTGTCTGCTCTTAATATCTCAAGTAAGACTCCGCTTCGACGGAGTCTTGAGTTGATACCATTGATCATTTCAGCTTTCTTTAATTTCATTTGAGATCCCATCCAGCTCTTGTAGATCTCATTTTTCGTGTACATGCTTTATAACTAGCTCCACCCTCCCAAGTTTATGGTACAGTTTAAAGTATCGCTTTTACTTTGCATATTTGATGACATCTTCAAGGAGCATTTAGACTAAATCAAAGCTTTACTAATTGCTTTAAGAATGAATTCATAGTACAATTTCGACGTTCTTTATAGTAAATTATGCAATTATGTTTAGAAAATTGAATTATTTAGTGGGGAAATTGAATGATTGTAATAAGAAGTATTACCATCGAAGAGGCTTTGCCCCTCCGACATCAGGTATTATGGCCAGAAAAGACAATAGATTATGTCCGTGTGGATAATGATGCGGAAGGCAATCACTATGGATTGTATAAAGATGACGTATTAGTAAGCGTGATCTCCGTCTTTATAATAAATGGTGAAGCGCAGTATCGGAAGTTTGCGACTTTAGAATCACACCAGGGAAGAGGTTATGGGTCTTTGTTGTTTGAGTACATGTTAAAAGACCTTGAGGAACAAAGTGTGAATCGTATCTGGTGTAACGCAAGACAGGGTGCAGATAAATTCTATAAACGTTATGGATTTAAGAATGCTTCAGACCAAGTCTTTTATAAAGGGGGCTTAGTGTTTACTGTAATGGAAAAATTATATTGAAATATCTTGTTATAATTTTCAAAAATATTTTTAAGGTCCTTGTCTATTGATTATTATTGAATACAGACCTTGTACTTTTTCAATTGAAAAATATGCGTAATTACTCTTTGACTGATATGGAAAAGTATTAATTCCAGTTTTGCAAGCAATAGGTTTGGGTAGCTAATTACAGAAACACCATAAAGATACTGATCAAGACTATACACAATTAAAAATCAGAGTAACTTATATATGTTAGATAAAGTTATGATTAAAAGCATATTGTCTTCTTATTTATGGTACGGTTCACCGTGTTGGATAGCTTGCAAAACAGTATCATCATAGAATTCTACTGCTACATCCTTACTATCTGGATCAAATTTCAACCTTCTCACAAGAGTACGAATCAACAGTCTCTTCTTCTCACTCTCAGCATTATCATAAAGAGTACCAAAGTTTAATAACTGTGCTCTCAGCTCTTCTTCATCAAATGGTTCATCATCCTTTATGGTACTCATTACTTGTTCTCTTTGGAACTTGGCATCTTCTAAGGTGTTCTTAATGCTGTTGATTTCTTCCTTTATCAGTTCGGGATCTACCCCACTCTTGATGGCTTCAAGAAGTTTTCTAATGCTCTCCATATCCTTCTTAATTCTCTTGTCTAAATCTCGGATTACTTTATCAGTTGAAGAATTTCCATTCTTTACACTGCTTTTTATATCACTAACGATCTTATTTACAATATCGGGATTAGCATATTTTTTCTTGATCTCAGATACCACTGTATCTTCCAGCCAATTTCTATCAATTCGAGTACCATTATCACAAACTAATTTTCCTTTGTTTTTATACGCTCCACAAACATATTTATAGAAGTTAGCCTTTCTATTCTGATCTCCAACCATAGGAGCACCACAATTCTTGCATACAAACATCTTCTCCTGATCATAGTTGAAGCCAGTGAAGAGGAAAGGACTTTTTTTAGTGCTACCTACTGGCGCACCTCTCCTTTTCCTTTTCTGCAAAGCTAAGACTTTGTTCATCTCCTCTTCATTGATAATAGCTTCATGGGCTTTTTCTACTACTTCCCATTCAGATTCATCATTGATACGGTTCCGCTTGTTCTTCGTGTTCGTCCTGTTCCAGATGGCATAACCTGCATAAGTCATCAGTCTACGTTTCTTGAACATCTCAGAAAGGGATCCAGTGGACCAAACTTGATTACGATTAGTTTTGATCCCTCTTCGATTAAGATCATCCCTAATGGCACTATAGGACATACCACGCTGTAAACGCATCTCTATGATGATTTCACGGACTAAGGGTGCTTGTACCTCATCTGGTACCCAAATAGACTTCAAGAGCCGTTTATTGCTTCTGTCCTCACCTTTCAATACGTGCTCATTCTTGTACCCATAGGCAGGAACCCCACCATTCTTATAGCACCATCCTGTAGCCTCATCTCTGTTGCTGATGTTAAAGCCCATACCCTTTTTAACGTGATAGGCTGTTTGCATGCTGCTACTTTGGTTCAACAGTTCTTGAATCCCTTCCATCCATAGACCAGAAATCGAATTAGGATCCATGTACGGTTCATTTACGAAGCGAACATTAATACCATATTCCCTTAACTTGCTTTTCACATTGACCGCTGTATTCTTGTTTCTTGCGAAACGGCTCGAATCATCAGATATGATATAGTCTGGATATTCTTTGAGAGCATCTGATATCATCAGTTCGAACTGATCCCTTTTGGTTCCATTGTATGCAGATTCAGCTTCGTGATACCTACGAAGGATTTTGATATCATTCTCAGAACAGTATTTTTCCATCTTTGAAAATTG
>DAOUPV010000101.1 GCA_030625965.1 Clostridia bacterium | reverse complement strand
CCGTCTATGGCAAAATGTATTGCTTTCAAGGATTCTACGGTAATGAGAGATGCCAAGTTTTCCACTCGCTCTCCATTCTGACTATATTGTCTTATCCTGTTCAGTTTCGTTACCAATATTCTTCAGCTCCTGTCTGTATTCGTATTTCCACTGTCCAGTACGACATGTGCTACCCCCTTCCCTCCATCTGCTTTCGCAGGTTTCTCAGGTACTATGAGGTAGTCGGACTTCCTATATGCCATTTGATTTTCTTACGGTATTTCTCCGCTTTCGACTTCCATACTGCCATAGGCAGAACATATAGGATCTCAGCTGTTCTCATGATATGCTCTACGGACTCGCCAAGCTCTCTGACCCCGGGGAAGCCACTATCGTCTCACCATACAGACTATAGTGATGTTGCCTGCTGCAACAGGAACTGCATCGGCCTTCCCATATGACCGGGATTTTCGGGGCTCAATTACTTCACTTTCGTTTCGGCTCGTTCCATTCTCTGGCCTACGCTTAACACTAACGTTACCGCTTCGTGTCCAAGGTCTTGATACTGGGTGCTGGTTAGGCTTTCCCAGGTGGGTTTATCTCCCACTGCATAACATAAACTTGCAAATGTTGAAGCTTATTTCTACTTCAACAAGTGGAACACCCGCGTGCTCTATGTCTCGCGGTGTTCTCAGCTCGCACTCCTGGATTCCCGGTTATTGTAACGAGACAGGTGGGTTGACCCCCATAGCCTCGTAAAGGCCCAGCTGTTTTTTAGTCATCTCTCCAACACGCATGGCCTTTCCAAGCTGTTCGAAGCACTCTATGACATCGAGCGTATCAAGAAGACCTTGCAAGGTGAAACTCTTGAAAAGTCCGCCGTTCTGCATCTGCTTCTTGATATAGGACAGATAGATCAGAGCGATGAACTCCACGAACAGTTTGCCGTCCAGGCTTTGTTCCGATGAAACTGCAGGGCGATTGAATGCCAAGCGGTCTTTGATGTCAGCATATGCTTTCTCAACCAGATCTTTGTTGCGATAGATTTCCAAAGCTTTTATCGGATCTTTGATGGTGTTGCTGAGCAGTACGAAATAACCGTATCTCTGACGAGCTTCTTCCAGAACATCTTCTTTGGCCTTAACACTGATTTCACGAATCGGCGTGGTATTGATATCAAAGTATTTTGCGTACTTCTTCTCATGATTGGGATTACGCCTGTCACTCAGAAGCTCTTCCTGCAGCTTAGCCAGAAGCTTATGTAGTTCGCGCTCGTCATCTACAGCCTTAGCGGCATTGTAGTAGATATGCATGTACATTCTACGTTCTTCTTTTAGTACGTCGCCTTTGTATGGGCGATTCTGTGAATACGCCCATTTCATCGGAGTGGAATAGGCGAAAAGGTCGTACTGGCTACTGTAGTTGGACCAGACACGAATCTTTTCTCTGGCTTTTTCCATCTCTGTTTTCACAAACTTCAGGGAAGTCTTGGTCGCCATCAGGAATTTCTTGTGGTGCCTGAAGAGTTCATTGATATTGGCTTCGCTATAGAAACCGCGGTCCATTACCAAATTGACTTTGTTAAATCCCAATACATCCATATCCGCCAGAAGATGAGTAATCGTCTTGACATCCGGGATGTTTCCCGCCAGTTTCCTGTAATAGAACGGAAGGTTGGAAGTTTCCCCGAATAGTAGCGCCAGGTTGATCTGCGGCAGCGGATCATGGTCCTTGTTAACCCCATAGCGTACTTGCTTCAGGCTTTTCGAGTAACTGGAGATGGAGGTGGTGTCATAAGCCCAGAATTCTTCTTGGCTGCGACGTTTTCCCTGTAGCTTAAAGAATCGTTCTCTGGCATCGTCCGTGATGGAGGCAAACAACTCACTGCTTCTCTGGGAAGGAATCACCGTGCCGTGGGGATGCTTATGGATATCCGACCACATAGGAAAGCGACTTAAGGGATTTCTATCCTCCAGGATCAGGTAATAGGCAATGGAGAGAATCTTCTTGTACGTGTCCGGAAAGCAGACGGCCAGGTCTTTGGTCAGTCCAATCTTCTCTCCGATGAGATCAAACAAGTGCGTAGCCCCATAGAAGCTATGCGAAGTTTCCAGCGTTGGTACCGGACCGCATTTCGATTCTTGAGTTCCCTGCTTGTAAACTGGTTTCTTCTTGCGGGTTGGTATGATTTCCCCAGTCCGGGGATCCACCTTTCCGATACATTTCCGTTTGGCTCTTGATTGTTTCTTTTCCTTATCCCAGTAAGAAACAGATTCATATGCATAGGTGATCCCAGTCTTCTTGTTGGTTTGGAATACAATGGCTGCCATAGTTGCCTCCCTTTTTCTCGTTACTCTTATTGTAACATGTAACGAGGCTAAATGGAAGTGTAAAATGGCTAGCACCCTTGATGTTACAAGGTTTTTCTGGATTTATTCGGACTCATCGTTACACTTGCGCGGGAATGCAGGTTACAAAGTGTTTACTCATTAGATAACGAATGATAATCTTAGATAACTTATATTTTCTTGTTATCACTGCTTAACAACTCTTTTTCATGATTTTCTATTTTTCATTTATTATCATTTCAAAGACTAACTATAGCTGAAGTGTGAAACGAAATTGAACTATTAAAAAATGCCTTAGATCCACGAAATTTCCAGCCTTCTTAATCTCATAGAACAAGAAAACCATACTAGACAATCTAGTATGGTCGTGGATTTCATTGTCTAAAGACTAACATTTTAATACAATTTGGCAATAATGAGTTTCGCTGAATTGTGCATACTCGTAAAAGATTGAGCTGTCTTTCAAAAGCACCTTTTATCACGCTCTATCCCCAAATATACATTACGCCAGAAACTATCTTCAATATAGCGCCGTTTTCATACACAACTAAAACGCTGTTGACAGATGTCATAAACTGACACTAGCCCAGCTAGCTACTACATCACCGGCTGCTGAAAACAATGTTCCTTTGGGGCAAGTTTTACTTTTCATAGCAAATTTGTGCACCAAGTTCTACAGTTCCAATGAACGAAAAAATACTGAAGCCGCAAATGAACCTCATTTGCGACTTCAGCACTACCGTCAGATGAGCTTGACCCATGCTACTTGTTGTAATAGGTATCCTCCAAAGGCAACTTGGTACGGAATTTCCCGTCTAAGCGATAATAAGCGTGTGAACAGGCCGGTGCAGTCGGAATCATACAGAGTTCCCCGCAACCTTTCGCACCCAGGGATTCGGGGATTTTCCCTGCTCCCTGAACCAATATGACCTCCAAGTCAGGGGCATCCGTCGATTTTATGAATCCTATGGTACCCATCTTGGATTTCGGATAACCGTCTTCGCACTTGAATTTCTCTGTCAGGGCATACCCCAATCCCATCACCATGCCCCCTTCAATCTGACCTTCTACGGACTGGATATTGACCGGTGTTCCCACATCAAAAGCAGCTATCATTTTTTCACATTTTCCTTCCTCATTCAAGATTACCACTTGAGCGCCATAACTGTAGCTTACATGGCTGATAGGATTCTCCTTGATAGCACCCAGCGGATCGGTCTTTGCAGAATATTCCGCATAAAATTCTTCACCCTCGAGATCACTGATGGTTTTGCCTGCATCCAATTGTTCCTTCAGTTGCAGCCCCACCCGTCTGGTGGCTTCACCAGTCACAACCGTCTGTCGGGATGCCGTGCTGGTTCCCGCATCCGGTGTCCGTATAGTATCCGCCCGTTCATGAACGAGCAATTGGGGATTCACGCCGGTCACATCACATAGAATGGTGGCACACATCTGTGCAATCCCCTGTCCCATGCAGGCTGCAGAGGTCCGCACATGGATTTTACCATCCTCGATTGAGAGCCTGGTACGGCCGATATCTTTCTTGCCCATTCCGGTACCGCTGTTCTTGAATCCGATAGCAAGACCAGCACGGGGATTGGACTCGTAAACATCCTTCACAGCTTCAAGACATTCTGCCATCGCAACACTTTCATCTGCCACTTGGCCATTCGGCAATACCTGACCAGGCCTAATGGCATTACGATAACGAATCTCCCAAGGCGAAATGCCGACCATCTCAGCCAGCAGATTGATATTATTTTCGATGGCGAAACAGCTCTGAGATACGCCAAAGCCACGGAAAGCGCCGCTCACCACATTGTTGGTATACACAGATATCCCTAGTATATCGATGTTTTGATAATTATAAGGTCCGGCAGCATGAGTACAAGCCCGGTCCAGCACAGGTCCGCCCAGTGAAGCATATGCGCCAGTATCCGCGATAATGATGCCTTTCATCCCGGTCAGAATGCCGTTTTCATCACAGGCGGTAGTGAACTCCATCTCCATCGGATGCCGTTTGACATGGTAGTCAAGACTCTCCTGTCTTGTAAACTTAACCTTCACAGGATTCTTCGTATGCCAGGCCATCAAGGCCGCATACTGTTGAACACTCATATCCTCCTTACCGCCAAAACCGCCGCCTACGAGCTGGGAGTGGACATGAATCTTATCCTCGGGGATTTGAAGCATGGTTGAAACCTCTCGCCGTTCATCGTAAACAGATTGGCTCGCCGTATACAGCAGAAGCCCATCATCCCCCTCGGGCATGGCTATGGCGCATTCCGGTTCCATGAAGCCATGTTCCTGCCAGGGAGTTTTGTATTTTCTGGTAACCACATATTTGGAGTTCTTTATGGCAGCTGTTGCATCACCTCTTTTGAGCTGAGAGCGGCTCATGATATTGCCATCCGGATGAATCAATGGCGCATCGGCACTCAACCCGTCGGTCGCAGAAGTCACAGGTTTGAGCTCCGTATAATCCACTTCGACCAGACTGCAAATCTCATCCAGTTTATCCTTGGCTTCCGTAGCCACCAGCGCCAGCACATCGCCTACATAGCGGGTTATATCTCCCTCGCCTAGCATCACATCCCAATCCAGCTTGATATGTCCAATCTTGTTGTGGGGCACATCTTCTTTCAGCAGAATCCGAACACAGTTGGGATGCCCCAAGGCCTTGCTGATATCAATTTTGTTGATTCGAGCCCTTGGGTATGCCGAACGCACGCCTTTGGCATACAGCATGCCAGGTAGTTCGATATCGTCGACAAAGATCCCCTTCCCATTGACCTTTTCTGCTGCATCCGACCGTTTGAATCTTTGATTCACCTTCAGTTCCTGAAGAGCAGCTGGGATCTCCCTGTCTTCCCGGAAAAACTCTGCTGCCATCATGATCGCTTCCTCAATCTTCTTGTAGCCTGTACATCGGCACAGATTCCCCTTGATAGCCTGCTTGACCTCCTCAGCAGTCGGTGTAAGATTATGATCCAGCAGCGACTTTGCGCTCAGCACCATGCCGGGGATGCAAAAGCCGCACTGTACCGCCCCCGCTTCTGAAAAACAATGCTCGTAGACTTGCTGTTCCCTCTCCGAGAGCCCCTCGACGGTCAGCACCTCGGTACCTTCGCATTTGGATACTTTCCGGATACATGATTTTACTTTCTTTCCATCAATCAAGACCGTACAAGCACCGCACACCCCTTCGCTGCAACCATCTTTCACTGAAGTGATCCCCAGATCCTCGCGCAGAAATTTCATCAAGCTCTTTTCCGCATCAGCGGTAACTTCCTTACCATTTACTTTGAATGAAAACATGAGATTCCTCCTATTATTCCCAAAAATATATCTCCACAGTGCAATTCATTCTTCTGTCAAATGCTTACCAGCTACTTTAAAACTTCAACATTCGTTATTGATTCCCTTCCTCCCATCTGGTAATCATAGTATCTTTTTGAGCTATTGCCCATTTCCCTGGTGGCCAATCGTTCCTGCTGACAATCCATCCTGTCAACTCTGGGTGCCTTGAATCAGTTGAACATTTCCAAACCTCATACTATACCCAGCCATATGATTGCCGGTCCACAAAAAAAGATCATTCTGCCGTAACACAGAATGATCCTCTCACATCTTCGTGCGGACGGTAATGCCGTCATGCTCAAAACTCATGCATTTCAATCCGTCTGAACAATCAACACTTCGCTTGTTTCTCGATTGAAACTGGAATTATCACCTTGCATCCAAGATTCAGGTCCCGGATTTTGGAACCAAACAAGACCGCAAATCAACTTCAGCATCATTGGCTTTTCTTGGTTGATGTTGTTGTTAACAGCGGATAAATAATGTTGTTATCTGATGTCTTTGAACCAATGAGCTAACCTCTGAACATCACAAATGCCTGTTCCTCTTACATTGACCCTTCTCTACTAACAGTAGTGGCTTTCTAAGCAAGTTTCACACACATTTTCGAATTAACGTAGCCGACAGTACGTCGGACGTTTTTTTATTAACCAGCGTGAATTATTCTTTTCAAAGCATTACATCCACGCAGACATACGAAAAGCCCTTGCAAGATATTCGCGAAGGCTTCCTTCATTCTCTTTTGCCATTATAATACTATCACTGTTGACAGGTCTCATTCTATCACATGGATATTGGAGCGCACTAAAAGCGCCATCCCGTACAGGACAGCGCTTTCAGCGTATTGACTCAATAGAATTCTCCATTCATCATGTTG
>DAOUPV010000131.1 GCA_030625965.1 Clostridia bacterium | reverse complement strand
TGAAAAGATAGAAGGGGACGTTCGGGAGTAGCAGGCCCTTTTGCTTCTATAAGATAAGAGTTGAAGATATCATATATTTAACACCCTCGGTTTATGAACCGGGGTGTTATTTTTTAACATGGAACTACTTGCGCAACATTTGCAACTGTGATATATTATTATTAAGAAATAAGTCATACTTATGAATTATAATTTATCAACCAAATGATTAGGAGGAAGTTATGGGAACCAAAGACAATTTTACATTTTTCAATCTAGATAAAGACAAAGAGTATTTGAGAAGAGGAATTGAGATTTCCTGGGAAGCAGTGAAGAACGGAAATACCCCGTTTGGCGCCTTGCTGGTGGATGGTGAGGGCAAGATTCTAATGGAGCAAGCCAACATCGAGCTCACCGAGCAAGATTGTACAGGACATGCTGAGACCACGTTGATGCGTAAAGCATCAAAAGTCTATAGCAAGGATTTCTTAAAGAGTTGTACTTTGTATACCACCGCGGAACCTTGTGTAATGTGTGCTGGGGCTATCTACTGGGGCAACGTAGGCAGACTGGTGTATGCACTCTCAGAGAAGAGACTATTGGAACTGACAGGTAGTGATCCGCAGAATCCGACGTTTGACGTACCATGCCGTACTGTATTTGCTGGAGGTCAGAAGGACATCGTTGTAGTAGGACCGATCGATGATCTGGAGTTGGAAGTGGCAGCGGCCGAACCCCACCAGGGATTTTGGGAAAACCACTAGTAAAGGGCATAAATGATTATCACATAGGGTACCAATCAAATTAGATAAGAGGAGGTGCAGGAGACACAGCGAAATACGGAGTGTAAAGGCGTGGAAAGGTAAAAATAATAGGGGGATATGCAAGTGAAAAGAATAGTAACTGTTTTTATAACATTATTGGTAGTATGCTCCATGGTTATGACCGGTTGTTCCAGCACTTCTGAAGAGCCGGCTGAGAATGAGGAGTTTAGAGTGGGCCTCCTAATGGACGGACCCATTAACGACCAGGGTTGGAATGCAACAGCATATAATGGTTTGAAAGCCATTGAATCCGAACTAGATGCATCCATCTCTTACACTGAAAGCGTAGCCCAGTCTGACAATGAAGAAGTATTTAGATCTTATGCATCACAAGGATATGACTTGGTTATCGGGCACGGATTCAATTTCGTGGACGCGGCAGTCATTGTATCCAAAGATTATCCTGATACAACCTTTGTCTGCACCAGTTGTGAATTCAACGAAGCACCCAATGTAGGTTCCGTTAGCGATGATGGCTATATGAAGGGCTTCCTGGGTGGTGTGGTTGCAGCGGCATTGACCGAGAGCGATAGCGTTGCCTACATGGGCGGTATGGAAATTCCACCTATTATTGAAGGTGGTAAAGGTTTTGTGGCCGGAGCCACTTATGTGAATCCCGACATTAGAGCAATCTACGTAAACACCGGAAGTTTTAGTGATGCTGGTAAAGCTAAGGAAATTGCCTACTCCATGATAGATGAAGGAATCGATGTCCTGATGACTCAAGCAGACGTGGCCGGACTGGGTGCCATTGAAGCAGCACAGAATGAAGGAATCCTGATAATCGGTTCCAACACAGACCAGAACAGCCTGGCACCGGAAACCATCGTTACTAGTTCAGTGGCCAATTACGACATCGCTTATACCTTGGTAGCTAAGTCTGTTAAGGAAGGTACCTGGGAACCCAGCTCGAATGTGATGGGCCTGAAAGAAGGCGTAGTTTATCTGGCGCCATATCATGGTTTTGAAGATGAGATCAGCGATGAAGCCAAAGCTATCATAGAAGAAGTGAAAGCAGATATCATCAGTGGCGCGTTGGACGTAAGAGAAGCCGCAGCTGAATTGGGACTCGAGTAACCTAGAAAATAACGAAAAACACTGAACAAAGATGAACATGCTAAGAATTGATAAGTGAATAACATGATACGAATTCGTGTCATGTTATTCACAACAATATTAATAAATCGATTACAGACGGATTTGATGGAATTGGGGAATAGATAACTAGACACAGAAGAGCAAGATGACAACATACGAAGTGAAATGAATCGAAACAACCAATAACCTAGGAAAAAACACAAACGTCCTCCTAAAGGGTTGATGTGTGTATAAATAATAAATCAATGAGAGGTGAAAAAATGGATGAGAAGTATTTCAAACTCTCAGAAGCCATAAATGAAGGCGAGGCTGAGGAAGCGGCAGAAGAAAGCATGAAGTTGATTGAAAGCGGTGTTGCGGTAGCGGAGCTCTTCTCCGACTGCGTGGAACCCACTTTGAATGTGATCGGCGACCAGTTCGCTAAATTGGAGGTCTTCTTGCCAGAATTATTGATGGCATCGGAAGCGGTAAAGGCTGTACAAGCAGAGATGGAACCCATCCTCAAGGCCCATCCCATCGAGGGCAAGGTAGAGAAGCGGGTGGTCATCGCCACTGTTTACGGAGACCTGCATGACATTGGTATGAACATTGTGGCTGTTATGCTTGAAGTCAATGGATTCAAGGTGAAGAATCTGGGTACAGATGTATCTAGTAATGATATTATCCAAGCGGCCAGTGACTATGACGCAGAACTGGTATGTCTCTCAGGTCTTATGATGCCGTCCATGCCTTATATGCAAGATACCATCGACCGCATCAAGGGAGACGCGAAACATCAGAACCGATTCAAAATCCTGGTTGGTGGCGGTCCTGTGAGCGAAGACTGGGCTGAGAAGTCTGGGGCCGATGGCTACGCAGACGATGCCATTGGAGCAGTACAGGAAGCATTGCGCGTGACTGGCCTACAAGCCAGCGCGTAGGAAGGGAGATTAACCATGAATCATAGAAGTAGACTGTATGACCTTATAGATCGCATGACACAAGGCCCCATCGTATCTGAATCAGATTTTGACATGAAACATATATACAAGGGCCTTAAGAAAATCGTAAAGAAGTATAACATCGGTTTCGAGATCAACCACATCGTCAACCAGGACGATGACCTGGCGGATAGAGTTTGGAACGCAGCCATTGAATTTCTGGCGGAAGCTGGCGTATACTCCAAGGACACCGGCCGGGTGATCAAGTACACGGAAGAAGAAATCAGAAGACTGGTCAAGGAAGCACCATCATCCTGTGTTTTCGGAGAAGGTTCCGACGCCATTCTGGAAGTAGCCAGAACGCCTGAGGATTCAAGACCACCCATCAACCAAGGTGGCCCGGTCGCTGTACCCGTACCCAATAAATACTTTGAACCCATCACCATGAGCTACCTGCAAGAAGCCAGATGCGACATGCATAGCCCGGTAACCAACATGACGGTTATGGGACGTGAAATCCGCACCAAGGCACCGACCGAAATTCTGGCAGCCTGGGAAGAAGTACTTGAGTTTAAGAAAATAGCACAAATGGCCGGTCGTCCCGGCATCTACTATAACGGTATCGGCATCAGCGTCAGTGACATCGGCCAATTGGCAGCTGGTCACCTGATGGGAAGACACGACGGATCCTGTATCGGCGTCATCTCCGAGCTGAAGGCGGACAACTCCATCTTCAACAAGATTACCCAGATGATCATGCTGGACGGACCCATCGTGCCCTACATGAATCCCATTTTCGGCGGATTGGGTGGCGGTGTGGAGAGCCAGACGGTTCTTCTGTGTGCTGAGATGATCGCACTGAGTGTGGTTTTCATGGGAACTACTGTCGGTAGTACCCCGACCCACCCGATGCTCTTTACCTCATCGACCAAGGACATCCTGTTGGAATCCAGCATTGCCTTCCAGGCCATCGCCAGGAATTCCCACATCATGACCCGTTACACCCATACCCAGGTTGGCGGTTGTGGTACCAAGACCCTCTTGTACGAGATTATTGCATCCTGTGCCATGATCGTACGTTCGGGTATTGCCAGAGTACAAGGTCCGAGACCGGCCACCGGCGCCAT
>DAOUPV010000137.1 GCA_030625965.1 Clostridia bacterium | reverse complement strand
AAGCGCTTTGGTGTAGAATTATGGTACTGTAACGAACATCAGTTGATATTGAAACAGGGGGATAATACATATGCTGAGTGAAAGTACCAAGAAGTTGTTGGCGGAGATACCCAAGGCTGAGAACCATGTCCATCTGGAGGGCGCTATCACCCCGGAGTTG
This sequence comes from Clostridia bacterium, assembly GCA_030625965.1. Lineage (GTDB taxonomy): Bacteria > Bacillota > TC1 > TC1 > UBA5767 > UBA5767. The sequence continues at coordinate 3,136 of DAOUPV010000137.1, read as the reverse complement.
ATTCTTAAGTTTGCCGAGCGCAATGGAGTGGAAGTGCCCTTCGGGAACGAAGAAGAGGCCAAGGAATATTTCCGGGAGAACACCAAAAGCCTGGACAAGTTCATCAATGTGTTCAATGTAATCAATGCGGTCCTCTGCACAGAGCTTGACTTCTACGAACTGGTGATGGAATTCGCTAGAGCTGCTAAGGAAGACAATATAATCTACCGGGAAGCCATGTTCAACTATGCGGTCCATGAGAAGAAAGGCTTGTCCCTTACGACAGTCATGAAGGCTCTTACTGATGCCAGGATCGATGCTATGGATGAGTACGGGGTGGACATCGTATATATCGCCGAACTGGACCGGGCCAAGGACAGTGCCTGGACCTACGAGTATATCCTGAAAATCAATGATTACAAGGAATCTGGTCCTGTACCAGCTGTGGGCTGGGCGCTAGGTCTGGAAGGCGCCGAGCACAAGAATTTCAAGGCTAAGGAATTCGAGGAAGCCTTTGAGCTGGCCCGGGAGTTGGGATTTAAGACGACGGCCCATTGCGGCGAGGCCCAGGGACCGGAGAGCGTCTGGGAAGTGCTGGAATATATGAAGGTGGATCGCATTGATCACGGAGTGCGCGCCAGCGAGGACGATGAACTGATTGATACACTGGCCAGGAAGAGGATCCTTCTCGCCATCTGTCCTTCCAGCAACGTGATGATCAACCTATATCCCAATCTGGCCCATCATCCCATCAAGATGCTCAAGGACCGAGGTGTGCAAGTATCCATCAGTACTGACGATCCGGCGGTCATCATGGACAGTCTGACCAGTGAGTATGTGAAGACGGCTGAGGCTTTGGAACTTAATGAAGAGGAGCAGATAGAACTGGTTCGGAATGGATTCAAGTATTCTTTCAGTGGACAAAAATATTTGGGGCTGCTTGATGAGTGGCTGATAAGAAGGTTAGCATAGGTTCATAATATATAAGAAGGGGCTGTCGCAAGATGAATTGATCATTCATTTTGCAACAGCCCCTTCTATTTATTTTTGGTGTTATTGGTTCCGATACCCCATCAAGCGAGATATTTCCTGGCAGGCTTGGAGCAGCATGTCAGTTACCCGCGCCAAATGCTCATCATCAACCAGGTGGCTGGGCATCGGAATACTCACTGATGCGATTACCTCATCGTTCATGCCGAAGATGGGAGCGCCTATAGCTAGGACACCTTCATCAAGTTCGGCTCGGCTTATGGAGTATCCGAGTTTTCTAATGCTTTGCAGTTCAGCCAAATAGGAATCCAGTGTACATTCGGTTCCCAGTTTATCTGCCCCATCCTCTAAAATTTCATCGATTCTTTTTTGTGGCAGGTTGGCCAGCAAAGCCTTGGGTGCTGCTCCACATAGCAACGGCGTTCTTTGACCCACCTCTGCGTGAATTCGTAAGGATCTCTTGCTTGAGAAGCTATCCGCATAGACGCCATAATCTCCGTTGGCTACCATAAGAAAGACCGATTCATTGGTAGTATCGGAAAGATTTCTCAGGATAGATTTGGATATCTTTAGTAAGTTAAAATTCTTGGCACAAGCTTGGCCAATTCGCATGGTTTCGATACCGAGTGAGTATTTTTTCGTCTGTTTATTCTGAAACACGAAATTCTGCGCTTCCAATGTCTTGATGATGCGAAAGGCGGTGGCTTCGTTCAGGTCCAAGTGTCTGCCGATATCACGTACGCCAATTTCTTCATCACATTCTGCTAAATATTTGAGCACTGTTAGTGCTCGATCTAGTGAACTTAGCATAGCAGGGCTCCTTTCTAAATGATATTTCTAATATAACATTGATGCGAGAGAATTGACAACTGTTTCGCTCATCGAAACATCTATTAATAGAAGACGGGTAATTTAGAAAGCCAAATGACGCGATGGGTTGGCGAATTTTACAAAATCATGCAAGTTGCATCATTGGAAAATCCTGAGATTGTATGTTTCTGGATCAATAAAGTGTGAAATATAACAAATATATAAAAGAATTTGAGAAAAGAGAAGGATTTCTCATGGAAGTGACGAATACTAAAAATAGGAAAACAAAACAGTGTTTCATATAGCGAAACGCAGTGAGCGAGGAGGATTTTTAATATAGCACCGGAGTATGAGCAGGAGTTAAAGTAGGTATATAAATTTTGAGGAGGAAAGAATATGTCTGAAATTTATGGCAAGATAGCAGAAGCTATTTACAATGGTGAAGAAGACGAAGCCAAGAAGTTGGCCCAAGAGGTAATAGACACCGGGGTGGATCCTGAAACAGCCATCAAACAAGGTGGAATCGCCGGGTTGGATAAACTCGGCGAAGATTATGAACAGCTGATCGTGTTCTTACCAGAACTGATGATGGCGGCTGATGCCATGAAGGCTTTCATTGGTATTTTGAAGCCCTACTTGGCGGCAGACAGCGATTCGATGCCTGGCACCGTAGTTATCGGTTGTGCCAAGGGTGACCTGCATGATATCGGTAAAGACCTAGTTGGTACCCAGCTGGCGGTTAACGGATTTAACGTGATCGACTTGGGTGTTGATGTAAGCCCCAATCAATTTGTAGATACGGCCAAAAGCAACAAGGCGGACATCATCGCCATTTCTTCGCTACTTACGACTTCAGCTTATTATATGGAAGAAATGGTCAATAACCTCACTGAAGACGGTATGCGTGATGACTTTAAAGTGCTGGTTGGCGGTGGTCCGATCAATGCTGGGTTTGCGAAGGATATCGGTGCAGACGGATACGCTAGGACAGCATTTGGCGGAGTAGAAGTCTGTAAGAAGCTGGTCAAAATGGATAAAGTCGACGAAGTAGTCGTTGGGGAATAAGGAGGATAATTATGGGTTCAAGCGCATCAATACTGAAAACACTAGATAAAACCAGAACTGGCAAGAGATGTACGGAAAAGGAATGGGATTTCAAATTGGTACCTCAGACGATCAAAGAGGTGCTGAAGAAATACAATTTGAATGGTACTTGCGATATCGCAAATCCCATCAACGGCGATGAAGACTTGGCAGACCAATTCTTTAAGGCTGGTTATGATCTGGCACTCAGACTTGGTTTCCTATGTCCGGACACCGAACGCATCATCAGCGTCAACGAAGATGAGTTGGAGAG
>DAOUPV010000133.1 GCA_030625965.1 Clostridia bacterium | reverse complement strand
GCTGCCTGTATGGTCAGCATGCCATCGACAGCGGCATTACCGCCACCTTCCCAGGCCATGACCAGGCCATCTGCATCCAGATAGCGGGCGATCTTGATATTGAAGTTGGCACAGCGTTCCTTGTCCCAGTTAGTCGGGTTATGACTGCGGGCGAATATGACACCCTTGAAGTTTATGGTCTTGCCATGCTGCTTGTATAGTTCCAGTACGATCGGATGGTTCACATGCAGGTAGGTGGGAACCTTGAAGGCCGGCCACACGTAGTTACCGCTGACCACGCAACCGTCGAGCATCTCGTTGGGGTGCAGCAATGTCGGTACCAGGTTCTCGATACTCTTACCGTAGAGATAGGTATTGGAATAGACACCCTGGTTTTGGCATTGCCATACCAGTACCACATTGGGCAGATCCGCATCCGTCTCTTCGACGGTGAACACCTCTTCCTCATCCGGTTCCATCTCAACAGTCAGCGCCGCCAACGTCTCGGAAACCTTCAGAGCGCACAAGCGGATGTCCGCATCGTATTCAGCTGAGGACTTTCCGTCCTTGAGCTCATAGCGGATCACCAGGTTGATGGTCTCGCTGAAAGGCGTGAATCCGGCGATCGGTCCCTGCATGTCCATGATGGCATCACGGGGATACAGAAGACCGCTGCTGGCGCTGCCTTCATCCCAGGGAAGCGGCGCACTCTCCAGCACCGAGAAGCCCCTAAGCATGTTGGTTACACCTTCACCGCAAGTATCCGGATGTCCGAAGAAACCTGAATACTGTTTGCCTTTTCCTTCTACCTTGACCATGGGTGCGATGACGTCCAGTACGTGGATGATCCTGGCGTTCTCTCCAGGTTTAACTATGTCAAAATCAATGGCTTCAATGCTCTTCATGTAGGGCTCTATCTCATGCAAGAGCCCCTCCTTGTCGATGACCAGGCGGCCACCTGCAAAGCTGTTCTTCTCTCCGAAGGAAGCATCCTGTACTGTGTAATATCTTCTTGTCAAATTCATGCTAGGCCTCCTTGCTTTCTTCTACGTTGAAGATGGTCGGTTCTGCCACATTCTCGCCTAAGGCGAACATGGCTTTCTCTATAACCCGCTTGCGGTATGCCTTTTCCCTGTCGATCGGCAATTCGGGATTGCCTACCGGATGGGTAAAATCTCCGCCAAATACGATACGGTTTGCACCCACGTTCTGCGCAATCGAGGTAAAGGCTGTAATGACCACGTTGGGTATGTTCTTTCTGTCTAGTTCCTTAGATATCGTTGACACGCAACGAGTACAGGTTCCTCAGGTGGAGGTAAGAATAGCTGCTTGCACACCTGCATCGATCAGTTCTTGGGCCATTCTGGCTCCGATATCCTTGGCGCTTTCCACGTTGGTGCCTACACCAGCTGTAGAGAGTACTCTATTATGCAGCTTGCTGTATACGCCTTCTCCCTCCAGTGTACGCATGGCATCCAAGGCCACTACCCTATTGGGATCCTGATCTACTATAGTGGTGTCAAAACCACCATGGATGGAGTTGAACTCGCCTTGTTTAAGGCTATCCATACCAGTTATATCGTAGGAACCGTAATCAATGGAGAACGCCTGCTTCAGGTGGTCTGGATTACCCTTGGGTACCAGGCCGCCCGAAGTAATAAGTCCAATATTAATTTTCCCTAGTTCCTCTACAGCTGGGCTGGGAGGCAGCATCTCGAAAGTACGCTGTGGTACTTCTGTCACATATTCCTCGCCATTCAGTTTCTTAAGAAGAATATCTACTACCCTTTCGGCACCGGTCTTCTCGTGGTACTCGTTGTAGCGGTGTCCAGTAGGCAGATATCCTTCTTTGCGGGCGGGTCCAATCGGCTCGCCTTTGGCAAGCTTTAGAGCCAGTGCTGCAAACGTCGGCAGGACCTTACGCATGCCGGCTGCCGTTTCCGGCGTGGCTACGATGTAGTTGTCCTTTACGAACATGCCCACCGCAGGATTCTCGTAGTACAAGGCGCAGACACTGGGAATTCCGTGCTTGTTGCGAACGTAGTCTGAGACCTTGGCGCAGGCTACACCGTAACGACCAGCGTTAAACGCGGGTCCTGCAATGAATACGTCCGGTTTGACCCGTTCAATAACTGCGTCGATCTGGGCAGCAACCTCGGGAAACTTATCCTCGTTGTTGATGTAGTTGTCACCACAGGCTACTGTGGCCATTAAGGACATCTCATCCTTCCACATGCCTTGCATCCCGATGCCTGGTCCTTTGGCTCCGTCGAATTCCATGAATCCGACATCCGCCTTGTCTTCGCCACCAATACCAGCATAGAACTGGTTTATATAGGCGAGCGCTTTTTTTTCACTCATATTTGCCTCCTGAAAGCAATTCTTACCATTACTTTTGTAAGTAGAAACCGTTAAGATTACAGTCCCCCACAGACTGTAATCGCTTCAGGTTTCTAAAAAGTAAACACAGTGCAACATTGGAAATATCCACGCTTGAATATATGGCCCAAAAGGGCCAAAAAAAGGCATGAGACGATTTTTCGTCTCATGCCCAATATACAATGTTATATCCTCTTCAGGAGATGTGAGCCATATGGCGGCGTCACAATCAGATAGAAAGAAGCCGCTTTGTTCTTGGTGAAGATGACATGGTCTGTCTTGGATTCAAACAATACCGAATCCCCTGGTCCCAGCTCATATTCTTCATCCCCTACGATGACATGTAGTTCTCCAGATAATACCGTAATGAATTCTTCCCCTTCTTCATGGTGATGGATGTGTCTCTCGGATGGAGAATCCTTCGGTAGTTCTACCAATGTCACTTGCAAACGGCTTTTCACATTGTTAGTGATGCATTTGAACGATACATTGTCTTCTGTAATAACTTCAGTTATGTCTTCTTTTGGTATGTAGGTGGACTTGGAGTCCTTGTTGCCGTTCAAGAAGTAGATCAGATCTACCTTAAAGTACTCGGACAACCTCTGCAGATTGTTCACAGAAATAGAGTGCTTATCATTCTCAAGTCCCCATAGATATGAGTAGCTCATTCCTGTTTCTTCTGCTACCTTTTTTAGAGAGGTTTTGTGAAGCGAACGTAGCATTTTAAGCTTGCGTCCTATGTTAATGCTATTTTTCACAACGTTCTCCTTTCCTAAAATATTATCACTTATTAGTGGTTTGTCAATAGATTTTGTTCTATATTTAATATAATACTGGCCAATAACATGATTTATAGTCATTATTTATAGTGTATTTAATACTTATATTCTGTATTTCGAATATTTTCTTCCCTCTGTTATCATTTTCTCATATTTTTCGCTTCCAGGCAAAGACTTTCCCCCTAATTAATCCTATCCTTTTACCTCACTATACTCTTCCTACCATAACCAAGGTATAGACATTCAATTTACAATTCAGTCACCATTTCCCGACATCTCCTAAGTTCAACCCTCAAGTCACCGATGCATCCCCCATCTGCACTTGGACCTCCCTCCACTTGAACTACTCCCGCTTAGCCTAGCAGCTTGAAGTGGGAGATTCCTAAGAACACCTGTCCATTGACAGGTTATTTATTAGGCTACCCCCGTAGTACCTACGGTTAGAAGCCTTAGAGCTTCGTTTCCCAAGTTCTTGCTTG
>DAOUPV010000030.1 GCA_030625965.1 Clostridia bacterium | reverse complement strand
AATCTATCTGACTAAACATTGACATACCTCCATAATTTCAAGTGATTTACCTATGAAAAGTATACCATATATCGGGGATTTCAAAGTATGATCTTGGTTTGTTAATCAGTATGAATCCACACAATATGAGAAAGAGCCTCATTTTTGCAGGCTTATGCAAACTCTAATTCCATTTCATATCTATGTTCGTCTTTACCATATTCATGATCTTCTCTACTAAGGGTTTTAAAACCTAACTTATCTTTATAAAGCCTAATGGCTGCATCATTATCAACATCCACAGTTAGACTCATTCGTTTGAACCCCTGGTCCATACAGTTCTCGATTATTGACTCCAAAAAGTAGAATCCTACTCCTGCTCCCTGATATTCATCAGCAATTGCGATATCGAATAGATATACCTTCTCATCGTCATCCCAGTCTCTCATCAAGATAGCTAATCCGATTACTTTTTTATGAGCCTCTTCTTTGAGTAAAAATACATTACCTCTTCTTATTTGAGGCACAATACCCCATTCATCAAGACTGGCTTCGCCAAATACTCCTTCACTAAAGCTTACTATCTCTTTTAATAGCTTCAAATCATAATCTTGCACTAAATATACATTCAATCCCTTAAGTTCATCATCAAATCTCTTGATTAACTTATGTGGCAATGAATTCACTTTCTCTAAAAACATTCTTTCCTCCTCTAATGAAATCCCGTGTGTTTCTTAACCTTATGATAGCATTCTTAAAATAGCCCTCCTGGGTATCAAACCAACAAATCTCTGCTTATCATTAAACGACAGGTATCGGATACTGAGCTTTCGTAGCTACAGCTAGTATGTCTGCAATTATCGCATCCTCCTGCTCGGCTATTATTTCTTCTTTATACTAATACCGTATTGGAAAAATCAGGTCGTGTCAAAAACAGAAAGTCAAAATCCCGCAATATACAGCGCTAATACAACGCTCTTTATTCTATATATAGTATGCTAATAGTATAAGTTTAAATAATACCTCTGAATGCTGCCTTAGTTTATTAATTCAGCTAAAGGCTCGTCTATCCTCTATATCCCTATCAAATGCTCAAAGTTACAAAATACATTAATTTTTGTGCGAAACTAGTAAATTATATGTAATAATTCATTTTTATGTCCAACGATAATCACATAAATCTTAACCATTAGTATCTGAATATAACCTGCGAAATAATCAAACTAAAAAGTAGGATTAATGCTACATAGTACAACTGAATGATGTATAGAATGCAGAAAAAATATAGTACCCCCCTTCCGAGGAAGGGGCACAAGGAAAGGAGGAAAAATGCCAAAGTCCTAATTCTAAATCTATGGGCATACAACTGCTACCTAACCGGTACCAAAGGAAGTTATGGGGAGCTACACTATCAGGTAGCAAGTACTCTTGGTAGATTGTATTACTTCGGTAAAAGCGACGTACTCATCTGCCAAACAAACAAATCAAGCCCCCTTTCGGGGGCCTATGCATCTATTCAGCTGTTTTGCCAATCTCCGCCTCATATAGAAGCAGTTACAGCTTATCCTTGATCAATTCATATATATAAGCCTCCAGGAACCTTTCAGCGTCGTCGAATGGTCAACGGTTTAGCGGACAGAAAGTTAAGCTACTGATGTGTATCGCTGGTCCAGGTAGTGAGTGAGGCAATGGTACTAGCGGCTGGAGGTATGATACAGCGACTTCGATGCTTAAAGAGATGGCCGGTAAGGATATTTCCACCGATTCAATCGGTGCGGTTCTCCGTGCAGTTCATCTTGAAACATTAACAACCTTCACAATGTACTCAAATTTTGCTGATTTAAAAGCAGGCAAAATATACCTCTCCTACATGTCGCAGTACCAGGAACTGTCTGAGATCGATATGGCTGAGGAACTGACCAAGGGGCAAAGGATCATCAAAATGAGTGACCTGTTCTCAGAGGAGACAGTAACAGCTGGCGACAAGGCTTATGCATGGTTTGAGACCAGGTTTAAATTGGCTATTGCCGCTACCATTGCTATCGGACTAACACTAGCTGCCAGTATTATTTTTCATGTTGCCAAAAAAGTAAGAAATAACAGTTAATTCAGTATACTTATCACCACATTTTTCAATTCTTTTAATATAATACTTGCCAATACTGTGCGTTACACATTATAATGAAGATGCAAATAGGAGGCGATGTAATGAAGCAGAAAGAAAAAATTATTGAAAACCTGACTGGAGAACTGAAACGGGGCACTTTGGTGCTAAGCGTACTGCTGAACACAGATAAACCAACATACGGATATTCCTTAGTGAAATCCCTGCAAGACCAGGGTATCGACATCGAACAGAATACTCTCTACCCTCTACTGCGAAGATTAGAGAAACAAGATCTCTTAGCCAGCACTTGGGACACTACGGAATCACGGCCTCGTAAATACTATCAGATCAGCCCGCTGGGTCAGGAGATTCTAGAAGACCTCACAAAGCAGTGGCAGCAGACCAATGACATTATGCAGAAAATGTTGCGAACTACCAAAGCCTAGCCAGCACCCGCTTTGAAAATTAATTTGGGAGGAAAAACAATGAAAATCTTAGACCAATATATCTACGCCATAGGCAAGAAATTGCCTTTCAACGCTAGAAAAGAAATTAAAACCGAACTTCGGTCCTTGCTGCTGGATGAAATCGAAGCCAAATATGGCGAACACCCCAGCCAAGATCAAGTTGAGGATGCCATCCGAGAATATGGTTCCCCCAGGGAAGTAGCCAACAGATATAAGAGCAGCAATCAGGTAATCGGCAGTCAGTTTACAGACCTTTTCTTCTTCATTGCCAAGATTATCGTTTTCGCTCTAACTGTAGCCTTTACAGTTATCTTTATCATTGAACTGTTTACCAACAATCTGACAAGCAATGACATCCTGACGGGCATCGGAAAGATCCTCTTCAATGTATTCAATGCCAGCTTCGCTGCTTTCGGATGGCTGACCGTAGTATTCATCCTCTTAACCCGTTTCAGCAAGGGAGATGATTTCGATATGGATGAGGATTGGTCACCCAAAGAGCTGAAGGATATTCAGATCGGTCCAGAAGGAGAATCCAAGATTGAAAGCGCCATCACAATCTTCTTCATCCTGCTCTTGATTACAGTCATCAACGTAGCACCCCAACTCATCAAGGTCAGCGAGCGCACCTTCGAGTTAAGCGGTATGCATCTGGGTCATTATGTGCAACTCGACGTCTTCAAATCCTACCTGATTCCACTTACAATCATTTGGGCAGCTGAAGTCGTTTACCATACTTTCAATCTCTTTACAGGAAAATCTAAGGCTCTTGCCATCTACGACGTGGTCCTGGAAATCATTGGCGCACTCATCATGCTGTCCATGGCTTTCAATATGGCTCTATACACAAACTATCAGACTATCCTGGGTTACCGGGCAATCTTCATGCTGGTCGCCGTCATCGTATGTTTTGAATCCATCGGAAAACTATTCAAGTTTTTCAAATACTACGTGGTAGAAAAATAATCCATGCTACAGATTCCAAGCTTATATTCTGTATCTAAATAAATACTATTGCGACAAAAATGGCTCCTACTTAAGGAGCCATTTTTATGATTCTAGTACAAAAGCCTTAACTAAACAATCGTAACTGCCTATGAGATATCGAAAGAAACTTGTACTCGTTTTACATGTTCCCCTCCTTGCTTTAGAATATTCACTATACTATCAATCAAGAAATACCACATAAGGAGAATGTTATGGCCATCGTTAAAATCTGCCCCCATTGCGGGAGCATCGTTGTACCTGTACCCATACTGCCAGTTAAAACCTATCTGAAAGAACAATTCGTAAAGGAATTACCTCTAGAAGCTGACTGGCATGTCTGCCCCAACCAAAAGTGCCCAGTAACCTACTTCACAAAAGGTATAATCTCTACCATCAATGATCTGACCACCAGTCTTTGGTTTAAAAATAAAGGCCCGGATGCACCCATATGCTACTGTGCCAGTATCACCCGGGGGGATATCGAGACTGCAGTACGGGCCGGACACACTACAATCAAGGCTATTCGGACATCTCTAGATAAGAACCTGCCATGCGACTGTAAGAAATTGAATCCCTTGGGGGATGTTGTTGCGAAGCCTTCAATTATGAGATAGACATTGCCATGGCTAAGGTTGATTAGTTTACGGAATATCCGTGCAACTCACCATAAATCTCAAAGTAAGGGACCCTCTATTCAGCAGAATCGGGCTGAGTCTTTCTTCGGAAGACTTAGCCCTCTTTTATTACATTCTCTGTCTGTAAATCCTTCCCGTCTATGAACTCTCATATGCCAATTCAAATCTTTACCTATTCTTATCAGACAAAGCAATGAGATGCCTTGATGTTTTACACTTTTTGCGTATAATGAGAATATTGTAATTCTGCGATACCGCTTTTGTGGTATATTTATTAGATAAGAAAAGACTTAAGGGAGGAACGTTGATGAAGATGGGTTTTGACCCCAAGAAGTACATGGACGAACAGTCAGCTGCTATCTTGGAACGTGTGAACGATTATGACAAGCTTTATTTGGAATTTGGAGGAAAACTGCTGTTTGACCTTCATGCCAAGCGTGTTTTACCGGGCTTCGATGAAAACGCTAAAATCAAGCTACTGGAAAAACTGAGAGACAAACTGGAAATTGTCATCGCCGTTTATGCGGGAGATATTGAGAGAAACAAGATCAGAGGTGATTTCGGTATCACCTACGATATGGACGTACTTCGCCTGATTGACGACCTACGCAGCAGAGATCTGCAGGTAAACAGCGTGGTCATCACCCGATATGACCAGCAGCCTTCCGCTACTACATTCATGAATAAATTGGAACAAAGAAATATCAAGGTATATACCCACCAGGCAACCGAAGGCTATCCCACCGACGTGGAAAAGATCGTCAGCGACGACGGCTACGGCAAGAATCCCTATATCGAAACCACTAAACCCATCGTAGTGGTTACAGGTCCCGGTCCAGGAAGCGGTAAATTGGCCACCTGCCTAAGCCAGCTATACCATGAGTATAAAAATGGCAAAGCTGCCGGCTACTCCAAATTTGAGACATTCCCGGTTTGGAACCTGCCTCTGAAGCACCCGGTAAACATCGCCTATGAAGCGGCTACTGTCGACCTGAAAGACGTAAACATGATTGACAGCTTCCATCTGGATGCTTATGGTGAGGTCTCCATCAACTATAACCGGGACATCGAAACATTCCCAGTACTGAAGCGGATTATCGAGAAGATCACCAACAAGGAATCCATGTACCAGTCACCGACTGATATGGGTGTGAACCGTGTTGGCTTCGGGATCTTCGATGATGAAACCGTCCAGGAAGCAGCACGCCAAGAAATTATTCGTCGATACCTTAAGACTTCATGTGATTACAAGAAAGGCATCGAGTCAAAAGATACCGTCGAACGTTCGCTACTTATAATGGAAGAGCTCAACCTGAAAGTGGAAGACAGATCTGTAGTCAATCCAGCCAGAGAGCGGGCCATCTGCCTGCGTGAGGAAAGCGACAGACCCGGCATCTGCTCCGCTATGGCTTTGGAGTTGGAAGACGGAACCATTATGGTTGGCAAAGGATCCCACTTGATGAACGCCAGCGCTGCTACCCTCTTGAACGCAGTGAAGCAACTGGCCAACATCGCTGAGGAGATCCACTTGATCTCACCAGTGGTCCTAGAGCCCATCCGTAGTCTTAAGACTAAAACTCTGGGCGGAGACAATGTGACCCTGAACTGCGAGGAGATCCTAATCGCCCTCAGCATCTGCGCCGCCACCAACCCGGTAGCCCAACTGGCCATCGACAAACTGTCGGAATTGAGAAACACCCAGGCTCACTGCACCACTATCCTGAGTCTGAGTGATGAGAAAATTTTCCAGAAGCTGGGCATCGACGTGACCAGCGACCAGGAATTCGCAACAGACAATCTGTTCTATAACATCTAATTAAAAGTAAGAAAGGCCAAGGATGATAATCATCCTTGGCCTTTTATTTCGTCCGAATCATTTAAATATGCTTCACTTGTTACTACTTACCACTATTCAGGAATATCCACACCTAATTGTTCCAGCGATGCGTATATTGCTTTGATGAACAGCGCCCTGCTAACCTTCCTACGATAGGTGTCACTGGCCCGAATATCAGTTATGGGATTAATCCCTTCCGTAACTATCTCTGCTGATTTTTCAATGCTCTTCCTGTTGATCTCACACCCATTCAGAAACTCTTCAGCTAACCGGATGCGCACCACTGTCGGCGCAACTGATCCAAGTGCTATGCGAGTCTCTATGAATCGTTCCTTCTTTTCATCCAACGAAATCCGCACAGCCAAATTGGCCACTGAAATGGCCTGCGCTTTTCTCCTTCCCAACTTGCCGAAAGTAGCAGTACTCATCAGCGATTGCTTGGGTATGAATAAACCAATCAGCAGTTCATCGTCCCTCAGGACCGTTCTACCAGGAGCAAGGAACACCTCTTCTATCAGCAGTTCCCTGGATTCGCTGCTACTTCGGATTAGGGCCTTGGCCCCTAATGCTACTAAAGCTGGTACGGTATCCGCCGCCGGGGAAGCATTCATGATGTTCCCGCCGATGGTCGCCTTATTGCGGATCTGGATTGCTCCGACTGATAACGCTGCCTGGGCCAGACAGGATAATCCGGCTGTAATCTCAGCATTTTCACTGATTTGGCTTAGTGTGCAGAGCGCTCCAACATGGATTCCGTTATCAGTCTCTTCAATGCTTTTTAGTTCTTCGATCTTGGAAATATCCAAAATATCCACTTCACCTAGGAGGCCTTCTTTCATCTGGACCACCAGATCGGTCCCCCCGGCCAAAATCTTCATCTTCCGGTTATCCTTCAGAGACTCCAAGGCCTGTTCTATACTGTGCGGGGTTACTATCTTATATCTACTCACAAGACTCACCCCCCTCACTATCTTTTTCCATGGCTTCAAGTACTCGTTCCATGTCTGCCGGCAAAGAAGTGATCCGGGCGCCGACCGCATCATAGATGCCGTTTATCACCGCAGATGTTATGGAGTTGCCGACACATTCTCCGATGCCCTTGGCCTCAAATGGTCCGGATTTCTCAAGAACCTCCACTGGGTAAGTATCGATCTTAGGACAGTCCAGTGCTGTGGGAATCAGGTACGTATTAAAGTTGTCTGTGATTACCTTGCCGTCCTTCAAGATTGTATTCTCCATGGTCGCATATCCCATTCCCATGACGGTACCACCCTCGACTTGTGCTTCCAAGCCTTGCAGATTGATAACTCGTCCTGTATCCGGAATGCAAGCGACCTCTAATACATCCACCTCGCCAGTCAATACATCGACCTCCACTAGCGCTACGTGAGAAACAGCACTATAGAGCAGATGAGGAAGTCCGATCGCTCCCTCTATCTCGATGTCCGCCTCAGGAAAGCTGAAGGTACCCCGCGAATCCAATGAAATTCCCTGTTTGGTCGCCATATCGGCTATTTCACAGTAGCTGTAGCTTTTGTCCCCGACAATCAATCCCGCTGGACCAATATGAATCCGATCAGAATCGGTCTGACATACTTCCGCAGCTAACTCGATGGCCCGTCCTTTAAACGTATCTACGGCAGATACAATAGCATTCCCCACCCCATAGACAGTTCTTGAAGCAACAGTTGCACCAGAATCAGGTGTACACTGGGTATCTGCGCAGAGAACATTGAGACATGCTACATCGCAACCCAACTGTTCTGCCGCGATTTGCACGAAAGCAGTCAGGTTACCCTGTCCCAAGTCCGGTGTACCGACACACAAGTTGAATCTTCCATCCTCTAAAAGTCTGATGTCCGCCTGGGCGTCATCTTTCAATCCTCTACCCAGTCCAGCACCTTGGATGGATGTGGCGATGCCTACACCTCTTCGTTTCCATTTGTTATCCGTACATTTAAACTGTTCCTTATCAGCCCATAAGGGGACTTCGGTGATCTTTTCCAAAGTATCTATGGTTCCCATGGCCAGGCGCAAAGTATGCCCCAATATGGCCTTGTCACCTGTCTTTATGCCGTTCAAAAGACGAAGGTCCAACGGATCCATATCCAGCTTCCTGGCGATCAGTTCCATCTGACTCTCCATGGCAAAATTGGCCTGAGGTACTCCGAATCCCCGCATGGCGGAACTGATAGAATTATTGGTGTAGATGGCATAAGCATCCAAGATAACGTTGGGAACACGGTAAGCCCCACAGGCATGTTCCAACGACAGATTGACCACTGGTTCTCCCAATCCGGCATACGCACCGGTATCGGCAATAAATGTCACCTGGTTGGCCAGCAAAGTGCCATCCTTGCGCACCGCCGTTTTCATGCGGATATGCATGGCATGACGTTTCCAACAGCTAGAAAAAGATTCTTCCCTACTATTGATGACCTTCACTTTCCCTCTAGCCTTATAGGCCATTACCCCGATCTGGGCCTGTACTGTAAGGTCCACCTTGCCCCCAAACGCTCCACCCACAGGATAACCGACTACGCGGATTTTCTCCTTTGGTAGAGCCAGGATATCGCACAATTGCTTGCGATCCATATCCGGGTGCTGAGAAGCGCAATACATGGTGAGCTGGCCATTTTCGTAGATGCCGACCCCGCCTTCCAACTCCAGATAGGAAGGAGTCTGCGTGGATGTCTGGTATTCCTCTTCCACAATAAGATCTGCTTCCTCGAAAGAAGCTGCGACATCGCCATTAACGAAATGTCTATGAAATAGCACATTCCCCTCTTCATGTACTGGTACGGCGTCATCTTTCATGGCCTGTAGCATGTCATGCACCACTGGCAGTTCTTCATAGGTGACTCTGATTTGCTTTGCGGCTTCTTCCGCAATTGCCTTAGTTTCAGCTACGATCCCAGCGATGGGTTCGCCATAGAAACGTATCTTCTCTTGGGCAAACACAGGTTGGTCATAGATGGCCATACCATACCCGTTCACACCGGGAACATCCTTCGCCGTGACTACACAACGAACACCAGGATAGGCCTCAACCGCCGATACATCTATTTCAATAATCCGCGCATGAGCTACCTCCGCCCGCACGATCTTGCCCCAATACATATCTGGAAAGGAAATGTCCGTCATATATTTGGCTTCCCCACTCACTTTTCCGGGGGCATCAATGCGATTTACCTTTTTCCCGATCCACTTATATGTCATCGTTCCGCTCCTTCTGTCTTATCTGAACCGCTTTTTGGATTCCGGCTACAATCTTGCTGTATCCGGTGCAGCGGCACAGATTCCCTGCTATCGCCGTTCTGATTTCCTTCTCATCCGGGTTTGGATTCTTGTCCAGCAAAGCTTCCGCAGACAGGACCATACCAGGTGTGCAGTAACCGCATTGCACGGCCCCTTCCTCCACGAATGCTTTCTGCACGGCACTTTCCTTGCCGTTTTGCTTAACACCCTCTATGGTCGTGACCTCACATCCTGCGACCTGGTTCATCAGAACCAGACAGGAATTCACCGCAACTCCATCCATAATAACGGTACAAGCACCGCATTCACCCTGGCCACACCCTTCCTTGACCCCGGTTAGCCCCAGTTTTTCCCGTAATACATCCAGCAGGATCTCATCCACTTCACAATCCAGTGAAATCTCTTCCCCGTTTAGCTGAAAACCAATCTTAGCCATACTACCACCTCATACTCCTTAAAGTCTTGCTCAACCCTTAATTAGAATTGGGAAGAGCTCCATTTACATTGTCCACAAGCCAGCTGATGGATCGCAAGGCCTCATCGCTTAGGATTTCACCTTCAACCGCCATCAGATTGCCTTCGTTATCCTCAAGGGGACCACTGAAGACTGCTATTTCCTTATTCGCCAAGGATTTGCGTATTTCCTCTACCTCGGCAATTACATCTGCAGGTACGAGATCTTCATTGATGGGCGCAATCCCTGCTGCTCCTTCTAGCATACCAGGCCACAAGTCTTCACTCTTCCATGTGCCGTTATGATACTTCTCCACTTCTTGAACGTAAATATCTCCCCAGTTCCACATAAACGAAGTAAGATTCGAGTCCGGGGCGAAGGCACTCATATCACTATGGAATCCAATAGAATATACCCCACGTTCCTGGGCCGCCTGCTGCACTGCCGGTGTATTCTGGTATTGTGCCAAAACGTCCGCCCCCGTATCCACCAATGACATGGCAGCATCGTGTTCTTTCGCCGGATCGTACCAGGTACTGGTCCAGACCAGTTGCACGCTGGCCTCAGGATTTGCCGCCTTGACACCCAATGCGAAACTGTCCACTGCCCGGATAACCGCAGGGATAGGTTGGGCAGCAACGTATCCGACCTTGTTGGTCTCAGTCATCTTGCCCGCAATGTATCCCGTCAGATAGGTCGCGTCATGTTCACGGATATCATAGATTGACACATTATCCGCCTGCTTGAATCCTGTGGCATGTAGGAAATAGACATCCGGATACTTTGCAGCCACATTGATCACTGAATCCATATAGCCGAAACTAGAAGCGATAATCACCTTGACACCCTTTTGAATCATCTGTTCCATGACACGCTCTGGGTCACCGCCGCCTTCGGGTACATTCTCAACGAAAATGGTCTCCACATAAGGCAGTTGTTCTTCCAGATATTTCCTGGCTTCGTCGTGGGTATAGGTCCAACCCACATCTCCCGGAGACGAGAGATATACGAAACCAACCTGAAGTTTCTCTTCCACAATGTCCTCACTATCACCTTCAATGCTGACTACAGGCTCATCCTCAACACCTGCATCCACCTCTGCTCCAGTTCCGGAACATCCGGTTAGGTTGAATATCAATACTACTAATAACAAGGCGACAGAAAATTTACATAATGGAATTTTCATAACAATCTCCTTCACTTATACAGATAGCATCATGTTCTTCATTCTCACGAAGCCAATTCACCAATACATTTTTATCACACTCTACCTTATGAATATCTCTAGAGTATGATAAAAATCAAGCAAAATTGATCTCTGAAATGATTATTGCACCTATATATCCTAGATTCCCCGTCATGCCTTTTTACCCTTCATCCTATTGTATAACTATTTCTCATTTCACTGGACATCATGTCCAGCTATTTACAGTAGCAATAATGTGAGTTAGAATGCTTTTAAGAAGACTGTCAGGAGGACGCCACTATGCAAATAAGCGTACGAGAACTTCTAAGTTGTGAGCCGATGGCCAGCAACACTCAGGTTGTAGCTGGCCATAGCGGAATGGATAGTATCATTACATCAGTGGGCTATTTGGATTCGCCCCTTTCTCCCGATTATATGAAAGCTGGTGCTCTCGCATTTACGTCTGCATATAATTATGTGCAGGATGAAGTCGCCTTTGTCGACCTGATAGAAAAATTAAGCCATTCACGGATTAGCGCCTTGGGTATTTCTTTGATCTTTCATGCCGAACTCCCTAAATCTGTTGCTTTTAAAGCAGATGAATTATCCTTTCCAATCATCAAGATTAACCAAGAACTGCCCTGGCAAGAAATCAATCGCATACTGGACACTAGCGTCTTCAACAGAAGCCATGGTTACTTAAGGGACCAAAGTGTAGTGATCAATGAAGCTAGCAAAGTGATACATGACTCAAGTTTCAGAGGGGCTGCTCGCTATCTCTCTGAATGGACTGGGTTACCAGCCTATGTTCTATATGACAAACAGTGGTATCCTAACGATGATATCAGCAGGGTGATTCCAAAAGACCCAACTAGCTGGAAAAGATGCATACAGGATAATACGGTACTCAACAGTCAGTATAACTACTTCGAATCCGTTGATGGCCAACAGCAGTGGATATCACAGACAATCGGCGGAGATGTCCGGAGTGGCTATGTAATCCTGATGCGTGGAGATAGAGAATTCCTAAAAGATGACTTTGACTTACTCCAATACATTTCTTACGCCTGTCAATCTGAAGCAAGCCGTATCAATTCAGGCAATATCCAATTGCAGAAAAAGCGCAGCATTTTTCTGAAGCGGTTGCTGCAAAACAAATTCTCCTTGTCTGCCGCCAGAGCCGGGGCCTCAGAATGCCAGCTAGATCTTCCTAATATTGGATATCTGATTGCATTCAGCCTCAAGCTACATACAGACCTCAACGAGTTTGACATCAAGGAATCCATCAAACGACAGATACGCAATGTATTTGGTTCTTCGACCATCGTAGGCACATATGAAGAAGGCTATATAGTCGCCTATGTGAGCAACAAGAAGCAGGCGTTGGTTCAGCAAGCCTATCACAACATAAATAACAAGGCCATTAAATCCTTAACCGTGGGAATAAGCCGACCATGCAATTATGAAGGCTTGCCCCTTGCCCTCATGGAGGCTAAAAACGCAATTCAAATCGGGAGCAGTCTACAACTGCAACCCCCTATTTACACCATTGACCAACTAGGTTTCTACCAACTATTGCAACTGCAAGATCCAAATATCAAGAAAGCGTTGCAAACATATTATGACGAGTACCTGAAACCCATAAATGATAATTTTGAAGAATCAGTGGCCAAAGATTTGACCCACACCCTTAAATGTTTCGTTGAATCTTGTTTCAAGTACAATCAAGCGGCAGAAAGACTCCATGTGCATCGGCACACTCTGAAATACCGCATCGATTCCATCGCTAAAGTATGCAATCTGGATTTTGACAATCAGCAAGATCGTTTCAATATTGAAATAGCCCTGAAGCTTATGCCTCTTCTAAGAAATGACCTCTCCTAATAATTCATACCAATCAGGTTGAACTTTGGGTAATCGACATCTAACAACAACCCCCACAATGATCAGTTTTTCAACTGATCATTGTGGGGGTTGTTGTTGTAATAGCTCCCCTTTAACACCTCAAGATGAATATGATTCCCTCATCTATGAATAAACCTTCAAGACATGCGAAACTCAACCGAGCAATCACTTGAGCTGCGCTTATTCAACAAAGAAATCCTCGAATTCTGCTCCAACAGGACATTCTGTATGAATCTAGCAGTCATTCTTATACATCATGCTAAAGGTACATTCAGTTAAGAAACGAATTCTATTTTAGTGTAATGATCTATTTTAAATCACACTATTTAGGTAGCGGGAATTGTATGTGGACCAAGATTTCCATAAGCAATTCTAATAGCAGTTGAATCAGGCGAAAGGGGGCATTTAACTAAATTAGCTGCATATTTTTGTACACAGTTTCAATCGAATAATTTGAATGCTTATTTACATTACAAGAGACATACATAATCGAGACATAATCAAGTTATTCGCACTTTGTTTTAAGGGGATGAGCCGCATTAGTTTTTGCAGGCAAATGATAGGGGAGCAATACTTCGCACTTATTCTTAACGCAATCTTCTTCCGGTTCTGCTGCTCTTGGTACACCTCAAGCAATCAGGGATACCATGAACAACCAAAAACACAAAAACATTAGGGGTGATTAAATTGAGTAATTTTGCAGATAAACATACCGACTACGCTTATGATGCAGTACCAGCTGATAAAAGACAGAATTGGCTTCAATTATCTGTTGTTTGGGCAGGGTTCGTGCTCGTTACATCTAATCTGATAACCGGTAGTGTAGCTGGTAGCGCATTGCCACTAGGCAAAGCGATTCTGGCGATAGTGCTTGGAAATGTCGTGCTTGCTATAATTGGTATGTTTCAGTCTCGTGCCGGCTGCGAAACAAATTTAAGTACATATGTTTTGGCTCGGTATGCTTTAGGAGTTAAAGGCGCCAAGATCATGTCTCTGGTGTTCATTATCAACTTTGTAGGATGGTATGGAGTCGGCATCGGCATTACCGCCTCGGTCGCTTCAGACTATATTCCTATTAATGAACATATTATTGCCTTTGCTTTCGCTGTTATTTTTATGACTACAGCACTCTATGGCTACAATGGTTTGAAAATCCTTAGTTCTTTCGCAGTACCTTTCGTAATGATTGTTAGTGCTTTAGGCCTCTATAAAGTATTCGGACAGGGAGGCGGAATCGACGCCCTCCTCGCCATGACACCTTCAGAGCCAAAGACCTTCAGCAGCATCATATTCTTGACAGTAGGAACCTGGATTTCAGGGGCGATCCTCGCACCAGATATTGCCCGTTACGCTAAGACTAAAGCCGGTGCTTATGTAGGCGTTTGTACTGGTTTCCTTTTTGGTAATACTTCTTTGATGATAATCGGGGCTGTATTGGCATTAGCTGCAGGAACTTGGGACTTGGCCGCCATTCTAACAGGTATGGGACTCGGAGTAATCGGCCTGGCTTTCTTGATCGTCGTGCAGTGGACTACTTCAGATAATGGGCTATATTCATCCGGTCTAGCCCTTGCCAATATTTTTGAACTGAAAAATAAGTTTTGGGTTACTCTTGGCGCAGGTATCGTAGGAACCATATTAGCTACAATCGGGATTTACGGCCACGTTATTGCATTTATATCCTTGCTGGGCGCTGTCATTATCCCCCTTGGTGGTATTCTGATCGTTGACTATTTGTTCTTTAAGAGTAAATATAGCACTCCACATGAAGAATTCACCAGGCAGATTTCCATTCCTGCAATGGTAGCATGGGTTGTAGGTTTCTTTATCGCAAAGTATAGCCTATGGGGATCACCAGCAATCAATTCACTGTTACTCTCAGGTGTCATTCACTATGGATTATCAATAATGATGGGGCATCACAAAACAGATACTCAAGAGCTGAAAAAAGAAGCTTAAGATATTGGGATATACCCAAAGCTTTGACCACCAAGAATATTTAAGACTTAAAAATATGGTGCCGTGTGTTCTCCACACGGCACCATATTTTTATACCCTGATCTAATATTCCTCTACGCTTTGATAATACTACGCCTACTTTCTCGATTCAAAAGATCTGATCCCACCGTAGTCGCATACAGGCAAGAATCCTCAATGTAGATAATATGTATTCTGGGCCATTCACAAGTAAATTTCAATTTAAAATGCAATATCGGTTATCCATCCTTCACAACCTCTGCCCAGCTCTCCAGCTTCTGTTCGAAGGCTACGGCATGGGCCGGGCTGGTTGACGGTAAGCGAATATACTCCTTGTCCGCATCAAATCCCACCTTTTTCCTGTAAGTTTCATAGGCCTTGGCCCCATTGAAGAAGATACGCTTAATATTGGGATTATCCTGGAACAACATCTCGAAATCGTTCGGCTCGTCACATCGGATGTTGGAGTCCAGGCTACCATTGCGCAAACACTGGTGGATCACATCCCATAAAGCGATGCGGTGCTCCAGTAGTATGCTGGTTTTCCTGTTGTAATCCTCGGTGGCCTCCTCACCCAGCAGCTCGAACATGATTCGCCAGAAAGCGTTCCTGGGATGGGCGTAGTACTGGTTTTGTCTGAGTGATTCCACACCTGGCATCGAGCCGAGGATGAGCGTCGTGCACTCCCCACTCACGATGGGCTGAAATGAATTGATATGGTCCATTGCCGTTTTCCTATCTTAGTCAAATTTAAACCTACTTATTGATTTGCCCGTTTTTACTCAAAAATGTTTCCGTTCGCTGGTCGAGGGGATCTGCAGTTCCGCACGATACTTGGCGACCGTACGTCTGGAAATCCGTACGCCATCCTTCAACAAGAGCTCAGTTATCTTCTGGTCGCTAAGGGGACGTTTCTTGTCCTCGAATTCCACCAGCTGCCTGATGTGCACTTTGGTCCCTACAGATGATACTTCCTGGCCCGCCCCGGCGTTCAAACCACTGGAGTAGAAATCCTTCAACTCAAATACACCCCACTTGCATTCCAGGTATTTACCGTTGCTCACCCTGCTAATGGTGGATTCATGCAGTTCGGCATCCTCCGCTATTTCTTTCATAGTCAAAGGCTTCAAAGCGACAGGACCTTCCCTGAAAAAGTCTTCCTGGTATGACAGTATGGCTTGGGCCACCGTCACGATGGTGCTCTTCCTCTGCTCGATGCTGCGAACAAGTCCCACAGCGGCATTCAAATTGGCTCTGATATAGTCCGACGTCTCCTGGGCTACCTCCCCACTCTTGAGCAGGTTGCGGTAGAATTCATTGATGAACAGTTTTGGCAGGCCTGAATCATTGGTCGACAGTTGAAAATGGTGGTCGATCTCGCTCACGAACAGATCCGGTTTGATATACTTGGTGTTTTGCTTGGAATAGAAAGCCCGGCCCGGTCGGGGCTCGAATCCACGCAGACACTCAAGATAGCCATCAAGCTGTTCCATGGATAAGGATAGCTTCTTGGCTACCTGTCGCAAACGGTTCTTGCCGATATCCGGAAGAAATTCATCGATCAAGCGGATCAGGATCTCGTCTTGCAACCCGACCTGCTCAGCCTGAATTTTCAAGCATTCCTCAAGCGACCTGGCGCCGACACCGGCCGGTTCGAAGGTCTGCAGCAAACGCACGGTCGTCTCCAGCAGTTCCCGGGATATGCTGAAACGCTCCAGTAGCCTCTCCTGATCTATTTCCAGGTACCCGTCTTCATTGACAGAGCGGATCAGATAGACCATTAGGGCGCGTTCACCCTCACTTACTTCAAGGAAATGTAATTGCTTCAGAAGATGTTCCTGCAGACTGATCTCACCGGCGACCAGGCTGGCGTAGTCCACTGACTCATCAAATGTAGGCGCACTGCCCGTTCTACTGTTCGGCAGGTCGGCCAACTCCTCCCAGTCCACCTCTTTATCATCCTGGTCCGGTTGGGATTCGTTCAAAGTCAGCAGCGGATTGACCATCAACTGCTCCCCGATGAATTGACCCAGTTCCAGCGTACTGTACTGCAGTATTTCAATAGCCTGTCTCAATTCAGGCGTCATTTTCAATTGTTGTTTTTGCGACAGTGTCAGATTGACACCCTGGCTGATATTCATATTCCTATCCTTCCAAAACAGATTGTCTCTGTTCTATTTAGTTCTACATCGCTATCCGCTATTCCTGTCAACTGAAACAATCACTAGCTACACAATGCAACTGAATGTTCCTTCCCGCATATCCTACTCCGATATCCCCTCTTTCGAAACTCACCCCCTCACAATAAGTCTGGAAATATATTAGCGGTATAATATATGTATACATTTCTGCAGTTCCATAGACTACGACATTCTTGGTTTCACCTGAGACGACAATAGAATGTTCCTCATCCACGACTAATCAAAGGCAATTCTCATTGGACAAGCTTTGGCTTCTTACTGACCTCTCAAACACCTGGACTCCTTGGACACATCTTGCTATCTGCACAATAGTGTGCGCTAGCTCACACTGTTGTGTGTGTGATAGCGGGCATACTTCATTGGTGAGACAATAGTATTAGAAAAAGCAGTAGCATATTGATTTTAGATAAATCGGAGGTTTTTATGGAAACAATCAACATCAACGTCAATGAAAGAGAATATGAAATTGATGCCGCCTACGAAAAGGAAACCTTGCTTTTCGTTCTTCGTGAAGTATTGAATCTGACCGGCACCAAAAAGGGTTGCGGCACCAATGACTGCGGCGCCTGCAAGGTGCTCGTGGACGGTAAGCCTGTCAATTCCTGTGTGTTAATGACCAAGAAGGCTGTAGGCAAGAAGGTCATCACCATCGAGGGCATCGCCAATGACAAGGAACTGCATCCCATACAGGAATCCTTCATCGAAAAGGGTGCGGTCCAATGTGGCTTCTGTTCGCCTGGCATGATTATTTCTGCCAAAGCGCTCCTGGACAACAACAGCAAGCCCACCAGAGAAGAAGTGCGCGAGGCCTTGAAAGGCAACATCTGCCGCTGTACCGGATACGTGAAAATCGTGGACGCGGTGCTGGACGCCAGTAAAAAGATGAACGCCTAAATCCTAGTTATTCCCAACCCTGTTTCAGGGTGACTATCAAAATCTTATCGAATGGAGGTGCAGCCTGAACAACCGTTGTATTGGTAGCAAGTAAAATAAAATATAAGGGAGATCACTACGATGAAAAAATTCTATTTACCGTTGATTTTGCTGCTTTGCCTGACTGTAACCATTGGACTGACCGCATGTTCTGGAGGCTCAGCAA
The DNA here is from genome assembly GCA_030625965.1 of Clostridia bacterium. GTDB lineage: Bacteria > Bacillota > TC1 > TC1 > UBA5767 > UBA5767. The sequence goes on along the minus strand of DAOUPV010000030.1, from coordinate 7,615 downwards.
AAGAGCCTGCTGAAGAACCCGATGCACCCGCTGTTGAAGAGCCTGTTGCTGAGGATCTAAAAGTCGCCCTGGTATTGAACGGAAACATCAATGACGGAGGTTGGAACTCATCCGGCTACTCCGCTCTGGTTAAACTGGAAGAAGATTTCGGTATCATGACCTCGTATACGGAGAATGTACCTCAATCGGACATGGCTGGAGTATTTAGGGACTACGCCGAATTGGGATTCGATATGATCATGGGACACGGTTCTCAGTTTACCGATGCCATTCATGAAGTTTCACCCAACTACACTGACATCCAGTTCGTCATCGTAAACGGCAACAGCCCATTGGAACCAAATGTAGCCTGCGTACAACTGCAGAACGAGCAACCAGGTCTATTGATGGGCGCTTTCGGCGCATTGATGAGTGAATCCAGAGTCATCGGCATGATTGGCGGTCTGGACATCCCCCCCATCAGCATGGCAGTAGCAGGTTTTGAAGCCGGCGCCAAATACATCGACCCGGATATCAAAGTCCTGACCACATTAACCGGTTCCTTTGATGATGCAGCCGGTGCCAAAGAAGTAGCTTTGGCCTATATCAATGAAGGTGCTGACTATGTGGGACAGATGGCCAACAAAGCTGGTCTAGGCATCATCGAAGCAGGACAAGAAGAAGGCATCCGAATCATTGGCTCCATCGGAGATCAGAACCCTCTCGCACCGGATACAGTAATTGTGAGCGGACAGACCGATATCTCCGTACTTTACACCTACGCATATGAGAACTTCGTAGCCGGAACCTTGGAACCCCAAGTATATCCTTTGGGCCTAAATGTTGGCGCAGTATTCCTGAGCCCCTATCACGGATTCGAAGACGAGATTCCTGATGATGTAAAAGCCCGCATGGATGAAGTTACCGAGGCCATCATTTCCGGAGAACTTACACTGTAATCGATCATCTTAAATAACTTGCAGGCCTGCCAAGCTCGCTTGGCAGGCCTATTATAAAACCAAAAACAACGTAACGATCAGAAACAACGTAACAACCAGAAACAAATGGATTTTGATAGAAATCGAAGAAACAAATAGTAATAGATAGGAACCAGATTGCAACAAAAGGTAGCAGGGATTTGGAGAAAAAGGAAAATAACTCACTATTAGAAAGTAAAAAGCGAGGAGAGTTCAATGAGTGAAACAAAAGTAGCTGAAAGACTAGACATTTCAGTCGCCACAGAAGGTACAACCGAAGAAGAATATAAGTATATCGGTAAAGATTTCCCCATCCGGGACGCATATGCCAAGGTACAGGGAAAAGCGATCTATACTTCAGATATCAAGATGAATAACATGCTCTACGGCAAGATCATCTTTTCCACCATTGCCCACGGCATAGTCAAGAGCATAGATACTTCGGAAGCTGAAAAACTGGACGGTGTCGTAGCCATCTCCACCTGCTTCGATGCTCCGGATAAGGAATTCAATAGCGGCCTGCGTTTCGTCAACCATAAGATGAAACCGGACGAACGTATATTCAACCAACATGTGCGTTACGTTGGCGACCGCATTGGTGCCGTCGTAGCCAGCAGCGAAAAGATCGCCGAAAAGGCCATCAAACTGATCAAGGTGGAATACGATGAGCTACCCCATGTGTTCGAAGTGAAAGAAGCTCTGGAAGAAGGCGCTCCTGAAATTCACGAAGGTGGCAATCTGCTGGGCGAAGTAATCTCCAAAGCGGGAGATTCCGAAGCCGCCATCGCTGGTGCAGCCCATGTCTTCGAGGGAGAATACCGAGTGCCCGCCGTCCACCATTATGCCATGGAACCCCATTCGACCTTGGCCGATTGGGATGGAGACAAACTGACACTCTGGACCTCCACACAGAACCTTTTCGCCTTCAGAATCATCCTCTCGGATATCCTGAACCTGCCCATCAATAAGGTGCGTATCATCAAGCCTACAGTCGGTGGAGGTTTCGGCGGTAAAGTTGAAGCAGTGACCGAACCGGTAGCAGCCCATCTGGCTATGCTGGTCGGCAGACCAGTTAGAGTTGAGCTTTCCCGTAAGGAATGCTTCATTTCCAGCAGGACACGTCACGAAGCCATTGTCAATGTACGTACCGGATTCGACGAGAACAAGAAGATGGTCGGCCTGGAATACCACGTACTGGGTAAAGCCGGCGCCTATGCCAGTGCCACACTGAACGTTCTTGGTGGCATGAGCGCCAAAGCCATGATCCTTTACAAGACACCCAACATCACGTTCCACGGTAAGGGAGTATACACCAACACTCCGATCGGTGGTGCCATGAGAGGTTACGGATCTCCACAGATTATGACCGGCGTAGAATTACACATGGATGAAGTTGCAAAGGAATTCGGTATGGACCCCATGGAACTCAAGATGCTGAACCTGCCGGACCCATTCGACGCGCATCCCAAAGGCGGAACCTTGGGCAACGCCCGTATCAAGGACTGCCTGGAGCGCGGTGCCGAACTGATAGACTGGGAAAACAAGGACCGTTTCGACAATTCCGGTACCGTGAAACGAGCCCTCGGCTTTGCTGCAGCGGTACATGGCAACGGTGTTTATCCCAAACATATCGACTATACGGTCATCAAGCTTACGTTGCATGAAGACGGTTCCTTCACTCTTAACACAGGCAACCAGGAGATCGGCGAAGGAAACACCACCATGCTGATGCAGGTCGCCGGTGAAGTCTTGGGTGTTGAACCCATGAGCTTCAATCTAGTGGAATCGGATACCGAGCTTACCTCCTTCGATCTTGGAACATTCTCCAGTCGTTGCACTTGGGTAAGTGGTAGAAGCGCCAAATTGGCCGCTGAGATGATGCGTGTCCAAATGTTAGAAAAGGCCGCACAGAAATTGGAAAAAGACCCTTCAGAACTGAAGCTTCTGGCCGGCGAAATTGCTCTTACCGATGGCACTAAAACAGGTTTGACTTATAAGGACATCGCCATTTACGTTCAACAGGAACTGCTCGAAGGTGAACTCTTCGTAACCAAGACTTATTACTCTGAAGCCAACGCAGGCTCCTACGGTGCCCATTTCGCAGACGTCTCCGTCGACACGGAAACCGGCGAAGTCGCTGTACACAACTTCGCTGCCGTACATGATGTCGGCAAGGCTATCAATCCTCTGGCTACAGAAGGACAGATTGAAGGTGGCGTACAGATGGGCTTAGGCTACGCACTGACTGAGGACATACTGATCGATCCAGAAACTGGTATGGTAACCAATGCGGTGACCAAGAAGTACCCGATATTCCGAAGCAACCAGATGCCTGATATCATGATTGACTTTGTCGAAGAAGGCGAAGAACCTGGACCATACGGAGCCAAGAGTATCGGCGAGATCGCTACAGTACCCACTGGTGCAGCCGTAGTCAGCGCTATAAATAATGCACTGGGAACAGATCTCAGAAGACTCCCCGTTACTAAAGAGCGCATCCTGGCAGCCCTAGCAGCAAAACAATAGAGACAACAACATAACAAATCATTTCTATATAAAAATAAGGTAAGAGGCTCAAATGAGCCTCTTACCTTATTTTTGTGGAAATCTGCATGGTATTGTTCACAATCCGCAGATACCCTTCATTGCATAATTCACCGATCAGACGGGATACCGTACTCCGAGTCGCTCCAATGATGTTCCCAATCTCCGTCTGCGTATATTTATATTTGATGCTGTACCAGTCTCCGTCTATTATTTCGTCCTGATTACTGGTTGTCCACAGCAAGTTGTAGACCCGATCTTTGGCATCCTTAAAGGAGATTTCCTCCAATGAAGTAGACATTTTAATAATTACCGCGGCGATGTAATTGATCAGGACCTTGCGGAAAACAGGTGATGAGTCAACCAGCTCGAAGCACTTATTGCGGCTGAACTTATATACAGTGACCTCGGTCTTAGCCGTGGCGAAAATGCGGTCCGGCATGCTTGCCAGAACCGAAGCCGTACCAAAGAAGTTCTTCTCACCCAATATCTCGATGATCTTCTCCTCGCCTTCCGCACCCCACAGACCCAGTAGCACGTTCCCTTTTTGGATAAAATACAGGTTCTCTACGATATCATCCGGGTAGAAAATGATTTTCCCTTTGGGTATGACTTCCTTGATGCCCTCACTATATAAGATATCTTCAAGTTCCTTGGTATATTCATATTCCCCCTTGGGGGCGAAACCGTATATGGTCATGTTTCCTCCAATAACCTCGATTAAAAAAGTCCTACGACCATTCTAAAGGAATCTTACCCATAATACTAGCTTCATGGCAATTTTCTTTTCACAGGCGCTGGTTTGAACAAGAAGAGGCGGCGCTTATGCACCGCTTCTTCAGAATACTTAGGTCTCTCTTCATTAATACTTCATCGTCCCTTGTGTGGACACATCATCGATATCATGCGCTTGAATCTGGAAGTCTGACAAGGTATAGAGGTAGTCCCCGATGTAGACAATCCTCCGGATATTCTTATCACTGCTATACCAGTAATCTCCCGCCATCTTGTAATCCAAGCTACTTAAATGGGTGGCCGTGCCTCTCAGCTCAAATCCCCGATCCGGGTCGATGCTGTAGACATAGGCTCCCTGGAATTCGAATCTGGACCAACTGTCCTGATCCTCCTGCATCACGGTTATCGGGAAGGCCATCAAAGATTTCTCCTTGGAGAACAGAAGCGCCTTGTGATTATCCAACAACTCTGAGTAGGTACCTCTAGCGCCGATGATTACCTTATCCTCCTCAACCGGATTTTCAACATCAGTGACATCAAACAAGCCGATCTTCATTCCAGCGATGGTGGTTCCGAACTTGGTCTCCTCCGTATCCTTACCGAATCCAATGATATGGTTTTCGTCATATGGATGCAGGTAGTCACTGAATCCAGGTATCTTCAGATAGCCAAGAACGTCAGGATTCTTGGGGTCGGATAGATCAATGACATAGAACGGATCTACCTGGCGGAAGGTTACCATATAGGCCCTGTCTCCCATGAAACGTACCGCATAGATCCGTTCCGTCGGTGCCAGACCTTCCAGACGACCGATGATATCCATGCTAGCGTCCAGAACATATAGGTTGTTCTTGGAGGTGCCTTCATCCGTACGCCAGGTATCTCCAGTAGTGGTGGCGATGCGGAAATCACCCTTATGCTCATCCATGGAAAATTGGTTCAGGATGGTTCCCGGTACTCTGCCTTTGGTCCTGTAGCTTATGTTTCCTCCATCAAGTGCAAACTTGAATACTTCCGTATTTACCTCGTAGACCGGATAGAAGAACTCGTCCGAACCGTCCTTCTCGGAATCAATGCGGTAATCGTAACTGGTAAATGCCACATACATATTCTGATGGGAGGTATAAACGTTCTGGCCTGAACCGAGATAAACATCCACATCCGCTTCATCATCCGGTACGCCTAGATCCAAACCCAAAGTGATCAGGAAATTATTCTCCACGCTGCCTGGGAAATAACGGATCTCATCGTAACCAATCTTGCGTGCCCCACCCTGTTCACTGTCGTAGAGCACCGGTTTCAGGTCCACCGGCTCCTCCTGATATCTGGGGTAGAAATACTGATTAGCGACCAAATAGAAATCCCCGCCGATCAGTCGGGAGGTAATATAGGTACCTTCCAGCTCGATGGTCCTCTCTTCCTTAGGCTTCGTCCGATCTTCTACATCATAAATCAAAACCTTGAGTGAAGAACGACCGTAAGGCATGATGGCCATCTCAGTCATCACAGCCGGTTCGGCAAAATGGTAGTACGGCATATTGGTCGTGCCGATCACCACTAGCTTATCATTCGTATAGTACATCTCTCTGGCAACGAAGCCTTCATCCAACTCTAACTCACTGCGTAATGTGATATCGTCTCCATCCACCTCAGAAATGGCAATCTGATTGCTTCCACCTCTGATGTGGTATATGTATTCTCCATCGGTCTTCACGATATCCGCTTCGTCAACACCGCTGACCTGCACATTGGTCTCCGAATAATCTGCTGATCCGGACGTGCCATCAGCTTCTGCAGCAGCCGGTGCTTCTACAGCCATATCCATACCGACCATGCTTTCTTCCATGAGCATGTCCGTCCTGTAAAGGGTATTAGATCCGTTCTTGTTTGCATACTCCAGAATAGACATCAGCTTCTCGTAGCTGCCTACAACAGGCAAAGCTTCCTGATTGTTGGCGGGTCCCGTTCCTGATTCTATTCGGACCATCCTGGTGGCTGCATCCCAATCTACCTGGTTCTGGAAGGATTCTGAAATAAATCGAAGCGGAACCAGCATGCGTCCATCGCGGATACCTGCCGGTACATCCAGCTCGACCATCTCACCATTTATGCTGGCATAACCACTATCAACCTTGATGGATAGGGTGTCATCCTCTGTATAGGCGGAGGCGATCTTCAACTCATTATTCCAATCCACCCGGAGTCCCAATTCCTCAAATATCTTACGGAACGGAACCAGCACTCTGCCATCCTCAAGGGTCGGCTGCACATCGAATTCAATTGCCGTACCATCAAGTTCCACCTGGATGTCCTGTGCCGGAGTGGCACCTATGGTGAATATCAGCATGGCGGCCAGTAAAAACAACAAAAAATTTCTCATGATTCTCCCCTCCTACTGGATATATTATGCATTTCTGTCTAAGTACCTGCCATAGCATGTGTTTTTTTAGCCTGATACCTGTTCCACCCGGTGTCACTACACTCTATATCCTGTAGACGTTATAGATGCTGGAATGTTCCATTAGTCCCAGACAACATAAAACAGCCCGCTTCCGACAATCGGAAGTGGGCTGTAGGGGGGATATTACTAGAAAAGTCTATCCAACAATGTATATCAAGCGATGGCTTTTATCTCCTCATTCTCCATAGCCTCGTTTTCCACTGCCTCATTTTGTCCGGCAGCATACAACACTTCGTCTTCCTCGGTCCTTGGCAATACGATGTTAAGGAGTAGGGCTACAAGACCCGTACCCCCGATGCCGGACAGCATATGCTGTACCATATCCGGTAAGATGGCGATGGCCTCAATTCTTCCATTCAGTCCCATGCCTACACCTAGAGCCACACCGATAACCAGCATGTTCCGCTGAGTCAGATTCTGGCTGGATATCACCTTGATGCCGGAAACCACGATCATGCTGAACATCGAGATCAGCACACCGCCCAGAACGGGTGGCGGAGTAGAAACCACCAATTGGCTGATCTTGGGAATGAAGGCCAGTCCTGTCATCAGGATGCCGCCAGTGAATTCCCGTTCCGTCGGCGTACGGTCTACCGCGTTGATGGCTACGCCGGTCGTATCACCCACGAATTCCACCAACCCGACCAGATAGAGGAAGGCCATGGGGATGATTGCTTCCAACTTAAAGGGGATACCCCAGTGCATCGGGCGAGGTAGAGCGAACCACCCGGCTTGGGATACGCTCGACATATCTACCAGTCCCATGGGAATCGCTGCATTGAACTACTCCCGCTTAGCCTAGCAGCTTGAAGTGGGAGATTCCTAAGAACACCTGTCCATTGACAGGTTATTTATTAGGCTACCCCCGTAGTACCTACGGTTAGAAGCCTTAGAGCTTCGTTTCCCAAGTTCTTGCTTG